>JAXDME010000001.1:0-3010 GCA_034666285.1 Gemmatimonadaceae bacterium
ACTTCGTCCGATAATACCAGCGGAGAAGCGGACCGGCGCGAGGCCTCGCGCGACGCTCCGTTACGACAGGTGCCGCTGTATGTGGCGTAGGAGATCGCCGATTGGGAGTGGCTTGACCAGGACGTCCGCGCAGCCCGCGTCCAGACAGGTGCGGCGGGTCTTCGCGTCGTTGTGGCCTGTCATCGCCAGCGTAGCCTTCGGAGAAGCCCCGCGTCCGCGCAGCGCTTCGAGCACTTCCAGGCCGTTGCCATCCGGCAGCGAGAGATCGAGGAGCATTATGTCGGCGGCGTTCGCGGTTCCGCGCTCGATTCCTTCCGCGACGGTAGCGGCCACGTCGACGTCGTAGCCCGTCTCAGTGAACAGGATGCGGAAGGCATCGGTCACGAGCGTGCTGTCCTCGACGATGAGAATGCGGGCAGCCACTAATCCCGCGGTGCGTTGAGGGGCACCGTGAAGTAGAACCGGCTTCCTTTGCCGAGCTCGCTGTCTACCCAGATTGTTCCGCCGTGCAGCTCGACGAGCTTGCGCGCGATAGCGAGTCCCAGCCCCGTTCCATGATGCGGACGCGACGGAGAGGCATCGACCTGCGCGAACTCGCGGAATACCAGTTCGTGATGGTCCCGCGCGATCCCGCGGCCGGTGTCGCCGACCTCGACCAGCAGCTCTTCACCGTCTCGCCCACGACGGGAGAGACCTATCCAGATCCGCCCGCCATCTTCTGTGAACTTGATTGCGTTTCCTAGCAGGTTGCCGAGCACGTGTCGCAACTTGTCACGATCTGCGTAGACAGGAGGCAGCTCGTCTCCATTGAGCCGCTCAATGGTCAGATGCTTCTTGGCCGCGAGCGGCTGATTCAGCATCCGCACCTGATCGACCACTTCGGTGATGGAAAACTCACTCCGCGTGAGCTTGATCTGGTCGCCTTCGCTGCGTACGTAGGTCAGGATCTCGTCGATCATGTCGAGAAGTTGCTGGCCGCCGTTGACGATTCCGCGCACGCTGTCGCGCTGCTTGGTATTGAGCTGCCCAAGCATCCCGTCGCGCAATATTTCGGCGTGCGTTATGATCGCGGCAAGGGGTGTCCGCAGATCGTGCGAAATATTGGATAGAAATTGGGTCTTGAGCGAGTCACGCGACTTCAGCTCGTCGATCGTGCTCTGCGCTTCCTTCGCCTGCGTCTCAAGCGCTTTTAGCCGCTTTTTCAAGGCGGCGGGATCCAGCCGGTCGGTCATGCTCATATTGTACTTGCTGGTACATCCGTTGCCAACGTATCGGACTCCACCGCATCGAGCAGCTGCTGACGCCGCAACAGCGACCAGTAGCGTCCGCGCATCGCCATCAGATCCGCGTGCCGGCCTTGCTCCACCAGTGTTCCCTTCTCGAGCACTATGATCCATGAGGCGTCCCGGATGGCGCTGATTCTGTGCGACGCGATCATGGCGGTCCTGCCCGCCATTGCCTCGCGGAGCGCCCGCAGGATCTCGGCTTCCGTGTGAGTGTCGACCGCCGACAATGCGTCGTCGAGCAGCACTATGCTCGGCTTCCGCGCCAGCGCTCGCGCGAGTGATGCGCGCTGCTTCTGCCCGCCCGAAAGATTGATCCCACGCTCACCGAGGACCGTCTCATATTTCCCCGGAAACTCGTTGATCGTCTGATCGAGCTGCGCAACGCCTGCCGCCCACTCCGCTGAATCGGAATCGGACGTGCCGTAGGAGAGATTCGAGCCGACTGTGTCGCTGAAAAGCAGACTCTCCTGCGGAACGAATCCGATCTCGCGACGGAGCTCCTCGGGCGCGATTCTGCGCGTCGGCACTCCGTCGATGAGGATTTCTCCCTCCTGCGGATCATACATACGAGGGATGAGATCGATGAGCGCGCTCTTGCCGCTCCCCGTGGCACCGACGACACCGAAAGTTGCGCCGGCGGGGATCGTAAAGCTCACATTGCGCAGAACCCAGCGCGGTTGACCGACCGGATCGGACGGATAATGGAATCCTACGTTCCGGAATTCGATTGTTCGTCCTGAGTTGGTTGGGGGAAGATGGAGAGCCGGCTCCTCACCAACGATCGCGGGGCGAACATCCAGGATCTCGGCGAGTCGCCCCATCGACGCGTCGCCTCGCTGGAACAAGTTCACGACCCAACCAAGCGCTATCATCGGCCACGTGAGCATAGTGAGGTACATCCCGAAGGCGACGAACGACCCGACCGAAATAGTGCCTCTGATGGTGAGCGCTCCGCCGACGCCGAGCACGATCACCGCGCCTAGTCCACCGAAGAAAGCGAACAGCGGATTGAGCGTTCCCCACAGCCGCACCAGGGACATGTTTAGCGCGAGGTATTGGTCGTTGATAGCGCCAAAGCGCGCGATCTCGGCCGCCTCCTGCCGGTAGGCGCGAACGATCCTCGCTCCGCTCAGATTTTCCTGAGCTCGCGTGGTCAGGGTCGAAAAGTGCTCCTGCACGGCCTCGAATCGATCGTGAATCGCCTTGCCCATGCGGATGGTCAACACCGGGAGTACCAGCAGCGGGACAAGCGCCAGGAGCGTGAGCTTGACATCGATGCGGAGCATGAACACGAGCGCGAACAGGGCTCCCGTGATCGTGTTGGCGAGATACATCACCGCGGGTCCGACGGCCATCCGCACCGCACTCAGGTCGTTGGTGAGACGCGCCATGATGTCACCTGTCCGCGTTTGTGCAAAATACGCGGAGTCGAGCGTCTCCAGATGCATGAAGAGATCATTTCGCAGATCGTATTCGATCCAGCGGCTTACGCCGTTTATCAGCTCGCGCATGCCGTACCTGAAGGCGCCGCCGACGATAGCCGCGAGAACTATGAGACCACTGAGCTTCCAGATCGTCCCTAGGGGAGCGCCAGCGCCAATCGCGTCGACTGCTCGTCGCAACAACCAGGGGATAACGCTGGTGATTGCCGACGACGCGACAACGATCAGGAGCCCGATTGTGAAAGGGATCAGGTACGGTTTGTAATATGGCGCAGCGATCCG
>JAXDME010000002.1:0-4061 GCA_034666285.1 Gemmatimonadaceae bacterium
GACATCATTAGCGGTCTCGACTCCTTCTTCGGTGGCTTCGGCGGAAGCAACTATGCCGTCGCCAGCACTGAATACACAGGGTCGAACGGACAGGTTACATCGAGCTCGACCTATCTCGGCCACGTCATCGACGCGACGCCGGCACCAACGAGGGCTCTGTCCGTCACGCAGGCGGTTGCGGAGGCATGCGGGCAAACGGGAAACAACCCGGATCCAAATGCTCTCTACCTGATCTACACGGAAACCGGAGCGGGCCACGTCAACTACTGTGCATGGCACAGTTACGGGACGTGCAGCAACGGGGCGCCAGTGCAGGTGGCTTACATGCCAAACATCACGGGCCTCGCCGGGTGCGATCCTGTCGACACATACGGCACCGGGCACTCGCAGGGCCTCGCGGCCCTCGCGAACGTTACGGCACACGAGCTTTCTGAAACGATCACCGATCCGCGGAACGGTGGCTGGTACGATTCGGGGGGAGCTGAAAACGGCGACAAATGCGCGTGGAGCTTCACCGGTCCAGTCAAGCTAAAAAACCTCTCGCTTTGGAAGCTGCAAGGTGAGTGGTCGAACAAAGCCTATACCGCAGGCACGGGTTATCCGAACAACAGTGGACAGAAGGGTTGTCTCCAGGGTGCCTAGCGGATCCGGCTAGGTGCGGTCGAACGATCGAAAAGGGTGAGAGTCTGACTCTCACCCTTTTTGCGTGGTGGAAGAGAACTTGCTCGAGAACCGCCACATGACCGACAAAAGAGTGTGGTTCATCACCGGCTGCTCGACGGGCTTCGGCCGGGAGCTCGCGAAAATGGTTCTCGACCGCGGCTACCGCGCCGTCGTCACCGCTCGCGATCCGGCTAAGGTCGAAGACATCGCCGCCCGTCACGAGGATCGTGCTCTGGTTCTCGAGCTCGACGTGACCGATCCAGTGGAGGTCGATGCAGCGGTAAAGAGCGCGGAGAAGCATTTCGGACGTTTCGATGTTCTGGTGAACAACGCCGGCATTGGGTACTTCGGCGCCGTCGAGGAGAGCGACGAGAAAGAGGTGCGTCGGATGTTCGAGATCAACTTCTTCGGACTGTCCAGCATGACCCGCGCGGTGCTGCCGATAATGCGCAAGCAGCGGAGCGGTCACATCGTAAACATCTCGTCGATTGGCGGCCTGAGAAGCTTCCCGTCGCTCGCGTACTACCACGCCACGAAATACGCGGTCGAGGGATTCTCGGAGTCGTTGGCTCTCGAGGTCGCGCCGCTTGGCCTCAAGGTGACAATCGTCGAGCCCAGCGGGTTTCGAACCGACTGGGCGGGACGTTCAGCGGCGGAGGCCAGGAATCGCATCGCCGACTACGCGCCGACTGCAGGAAAGAATCTCGAGAATATTCGCGGCTACAGTGGCAAGCAGCCGGGCGATCCGGTGCGCGCCGCGGCTGCGATCATCGCGGCGGTCGAATCACCCAACCCACCGTTGCGCCTTCTGCTGGGGAAGGCGGCGCTCAGCGGCGCCCGCGGGAAACTGGATTTGTTGAAAAAGGATTTCGACGCGTGGGAGAAAACAACGGTCGAGGCCGATTTCCCGGACACGGAGACGCCTCCACTACGATAAAAGCTTAGCCTACCACGGCCATGGCATCGCCATAGGAATACAGCCGGTACCGCTCGGCGACAGCTTCCTGATACGCCCGCATGGTGAGATCGTACCCGGCGAACGCCGCGACCAGCATGATGAGGGTCGAGCGGGGAAGATGAAAGTTGGTGATCAGTCGATCCACTGCTCGAAACTCGTAAGGCGGCCGAATGAAGATACGCGTGTCCGCCGATTTCTCGCGAAAGATTCCGTCGTCGCCGATCGCACTCTCCAGCGTGCGCACGCTTGTGGTGCCGACCGCCCAGATCTTTCCACCACCGCGGCGAGTTTCGTTGAGGATTTCCGCAGTCCGCTCAGGAAGAGTGAACGACTCCTCGTGCATGACGTGATCCGCCGGATGCTCTACGTCGACCGGCTTGAACGTGCCGGCACCGACATGAAGCACGACATCGGCACGCTTCACTCCCTTAGACGCCAGTCGATCCAGTAACTCAGGCGTGAAGTGGAGTCCGGCCGTAGGCGCCGCCACCGATCCACTCTCCTTTGCGTAGACGGTCTGATACCGCTCTTCGTCCGTTGGCTGGTCCGGGCGCTCGATGTATGGCGGAAGAGGCACGTGTCCGAACTTCTGGATCGCTTCGTCGAGCGGCAGCGATGACGTCAGTCGAACGACTCGCGTTCGTCTCTCCGTCGTCGACACTATCTCCGCCTCAAAATCCTCGGCGAATCGCACGACACGGCCGGGTTTGAGCTTGCCGCCAGGGTGCACCATCGCTTCCCACAGGTTGTCGCCGAGCGGGCGCAGAAGAAGCACCTCGGCGGGAGCCTGATTGTCGCGAAGGCCAAGCAGCCGTGCGTGGAAAACGCGAGTGGTGTTGAGCACGATCGCGTCACCCGCGGGAATCAGCTGCTCGAGATCGCTGAAGCGCTGGTGTGTGATTTCTCCGGTCGTGCGATTGACGCCCATGAGCCGACTGTCACCGCGCCGCTCGGTTGGATGCTGGGCGATTCGGTCGGCGGGGAGGTCGAAGTCGTAGTGCGATGTGCGGGAACCGTCCCTGATCAAAATCGCTTCATCTCAGTCTTACTTCGCTGGACGGTTTGCGCGGGATCTCACCACCTCGAGCGCGGCCGGCCTGAACTGGTTATCGAGATCGCGACCGAGCTCAACGATTATTTCGGGTAAAGCGCGGACGTCAGCCAGAGTCGTCCGAAAGTTCACGATGCACGCGCGCAGGAAGTACAAGTCGCCGATATGCGCGTTCGAGACGAACGCTCGGCCGCTGAGTCTGAGCGCCGTGGCAATTCGCGCGTTCAGCTCATTGAGATAGTCCGTCACGACCTTGTCGCCTGCGGAGCGCTCCCTGAGGTCCGCGGGCACGAATCGGAAGGTGCAGATGCTCAGCGAGATGGTTCCTCGCTCCAGCAGGTACTGCTCTCCGACAGCTTCGTGCAGCTTGCGAGCGAGCTTGATGTCGTCGGATATCATCTGCCTGTATCCGCTCGCGCCGGCCTGCTGGAAGCCGAGCCAGATCTTGAGCGCCCGGAACCCGCGCGAATTCTGTGGCCCGTACTCGAAGTAGTTCTTCACTTCCTGGCCCTCGTTGTCGTCGAACTGGTAGTACGGCGGCTTGAACGCGAACGCGTCGTGCAGCGCCTCGGGATGGCGGGTCAACAGGCATCCCGCCTCGAGAGAGCTATAGAGCCATTTGTGCGGATCGATGGCGATTGAGTCGGCGAAGCGAAGACCCTCGAGGTCGTCGGTCGCGCTGTCGAGCGCGACCGCCGGAGCTCCGTAAGCCCCGTCCACGTGGAACCAGAGATCGAATTCCTTGCAGATCTTCGCAATCGCTGGCAGCGGATCGATCGCGCCGGTACCGACCGATCCCGCGGTGCCGACGACCATGAAGGGATGAAGACCGGCGGCGCGATCTTCTTCTATCCGCTTTCTCAGCTCGTCGGGGCGCATGCGAAGCTGGTCGTCGGTGGGAATCCAGCGCACCGCGGAAGTGCCGAGCCCGCACATGTCGGCAGCCTTGTAGATCCAGGTGTGGGTCTCGGCCGATGTGTAAAGGACGAGACGCCGGCTCTCCGAGTCAGCGAGGCCCTTCGTGCGGACGTCCCACGGAGATTTTGCTTTTCGCGCGGCGATGAAGCCGACGACGTTGGCCATGTTTCCGCCGCTCACCAGTATTCCATCCCACTTTCCCGGCAGTCCGAGAAATTGGGCGAGCCAGCGGATGGATTCGTTCTCGATCTCGGTGGCGATTGGCGATAGCGCCCATGCGCCACAGTTCGGGTTTACGGCGGCGGCGAGAAGATCGGCGAGCGCGCCGATGGGCGCGGCCGATGACGTGATGTAGCCCCAGAACCGCGGGCTCCCGTTGTGAGTAGAGTGGCGGAAGAATTCGCGGCTGAATCTGTCGAGTACGGGCGCGATGTCGGTTCCGTTCTCCGGCATTTTGCGCTTGCCGAGGAC
>JAXDME010000003.1:0-3990 GCA_034666285.1 Gemmatimonadaceae bacterium
GCTCCGCTGATGCGGAAAGGCGGGTCGTTCCTCTCACTCACCTATATGGCGAGCGAGCGCGTGATCCCCGGATACGGCGGCGGTATGTCGTCGGCGAAAGCGGCCCTCGAGAGCGACACCCGTACGCTCGCCTTCGAAGCCGGCCGCAAGTACGGCATCCGTGTCAACACGATTTCGGCGGGTCCCCTGGCGTCGCGCGCCGCGAGCGCGATTGGAATCATCGAGAAGATGGTGGAGTACTGCGCGCAGAATTCGCCGCTCACGGATCCACTGGAGGCGGAGGAGGTCGGCAACACTGCAGCCTTTTTGTCGAGCCCTCTGGCGAGCGGTATCACCGGCACCATTGTCTACGTGGATAAGGGATATCACTCGATGGGGATGTCGCAGGACGCGAATCCCGCTAAGTGAGCAGCTAGGGCTTTTTCTTCGCCGCTGCGGCAGCTCTTTCCCGTTCGATCCTGAGTTTGATTTCCATGAGTCGCTCTACCGGCATGCGTCCGGAGAGTCTGAGCATGCTGCCGGTACTCGCATCCGGCCAGATGATGGTCGTCACTCCGTTCGTGATTTCCACCCGCGCAGCAGGTGCCGCCGGAGATGGGGAGGTAACCTGAGGTGGTGCGCTTGCCGCTGATTTTGCCGCTGATCGGCTTGCCCGTGACACCCCCGTCGCCGTACCTGTCACGGTCACACCTTCCAGCTGAAGGTTCGACGGTTCGATGAACGTAACCGTGTCACCTGGTGCTACTTCGTAAAGCGTTACCACGGCGCCGATCTGTCTCGGATGTCCAACCACTTTGAGCCGCGCCTCGTCGCGTGCACCGGCACCCGCGACCGCTCCGCCCACACCACCTGCGAGAGCCGACTGCGCTGTCATGGTCTCGGCTCTTCCAGCCGGTGAAGGCGCTACCGCGGTCGCGGCAATTGTCGCATCCACAGTTTCATCCCGCGCTTGCTTTGGCGTGACGGCACTCCGCTGAACTGAGATTCCGACCCGTCCGCCCGAAAAGTTTGCTTCAGTAGCTGGTTTGCCCGAAGAGTCCGCCGCAGCTACTGACGGTGACGGCTTTGATTTCCTCGTTTCAGTTGCTGTCGCCGGTGCTGTTGTGGCTGGCGGTTGTTGCGCAGGAACTTCTCGGGCTGTGATTCGCTCAGACATGGTTGATGCCGTGGTCGTCGGCGCGGCGACCGAATCGCGCTCAGTGTTTCTCACAACGACCAAACTTCCAACCGCGACAACGAGCACGGCAGCTGCCGCGCGCCACGCTGGCCGATTGTACCATTTGATGGACGTAACTGCCGGCACTACCCCGCCCGGCACGTGATCGAGCGCGGTAAGAATGCGTGACGACGCAGCGATGAATCCGCGCGCTTCCGCGACTACAGCCGCGCATTGCGGACACTCCGCCACGTGTGCTTCCACTCGCGCGGCTTCGTCGGCGCTCAAGGCGCCGTCCAGCCACGAATGGATCATTCCTTCGTCAAGATGCTGCATTTTTCTCTCTCTCTTCTCGACTCTTCTGCAAAGCTTCGTAGCTCTCCACCAGTCGGCGGCGCGCACGCGATAGCGTGGTTCCCACTGACCCGAGGGAGAGCTGCAACGCTTCAGCGATCTCGTTGTAGTCCAGACCTTCCTCGCGCATTAGGAGCGCGAGCCGATCCTTCTCGGCGAGAGCATCGACAGCCTTGCGCGCCATCGCCGCCTCCTGCGCGCGCTCGATGGTCGTCTCCTCGGGCTCGACCATCGTCTCGCGCTCCTCTTCCGCCAGCAATGCCAGGTGCTTTCGACGCCTCATATCCTTCCTCGCTTCATCCCGCACGAGATTCGTCGCTACCGCGAAGAGCCACGCCCGCTCGTTCTGTATCGAAGTCTGCCTGAGAGCGCGCACGAATGTCTCCTGCGCGACCTCTTCCGCCCAGTCGCGGTCTCCCAAACGTCGCGTCAGGTATCGCACCAGCGCGGCGTTGTACGTTCGGAAGAGCCGGTCGACGTCAGTCACTCGGCTACCAGCGATCTCTTATTAGAGCCAGATCGCGATCGCTCAGACTCTCCTTGCCTGACGAAGCCAGCTCGATCGCCATGCTCCGTCCCGCTACTACGACTCGCTCGCCAACCGTGAACGCATCGCGCAGGTCGGGTACCATCTCGATCAGCCTGAAATACGCATTTGAGAATGGCTTCACCTGCAGGACCGTTGCTGTCTTCTTGTAGCGAACGTCGGTCCATACACTGTCGCGCAATACGAACGTGATGTTGCCCGCCCGGGTCACACTCCCATCGCCACGAGTGCCCGAATAGCCGCTGAAACCCGCAGCCGAATCTGCCGCAAACATGCTCGTCGCAGAACGTTGCGCGGCGGCTGTCTTTGCCGCTTCGAATTGAACGGCAGGAGCACTCGCTTGTCCTGATGCTCCCGTAACGACAACGCTCTGGAGCTGCACGCTGCCGGCACGGCCGATGAACTGTGCGGGCCTGTTCATTCCCGGCTCAACGACGAGATAGGATGAGAACTCCGTTGGAATTCCAAAACGCTCTCCCAGATCGCGGATCTCGTCGTCAATCTCCTGCGAGCCGCCATGCTTTCTTTTCTCCGCGCTGAGATATCCCACTCGCTGGGTCGCCCAGAGACGCGCCACGAATGGATTCTCCCGCGACCGCTCAGGAAATCTGACGCGCGAGCTCCAGCTCACGGGACCATTCGTCGTCTGCCCATCGAAGCGTACGACCGCATCACCGCTCCCGTTGTAGCGCGCGAGAATCACAAGGTCCTCGCCCGCAAATATGTCCACAGGTCCTGACGGATGCATCTTCAGAAGACGCACGCCATCGCCGCGAACTCGAACATCCGTTACGAGAGGACTGGTCAACCGGCTCGAGACGATTCCAACCGCCCGCTCGACTGATTCTTCCGGCCGTACGAAGCTGGCGGTGCCTCGTCCTTCGAGAGCAAGCTGCTCGATCAGTGACACGTTTAGATCCGCACCAACTCCAAACGTGAAGAGGCGTCGCGATCCTCTGTCCCTGGCGACGTGTGATGCAATCACTGACGGATCGCGCTCTCCCACCGTCGGCTGGCCGTCGGTAAGAAACAGGATGATCGGTAGCCGTCCGGGTTGAGCCGCGGTGGACAGTGCTTCATCGAGCGCACCGGAAATGTTGGTCGATCCCTGCGCATCGAGCTGATCCAGGTATCGCTCCGCCGCCCTGAGGTTGTCCTGCGTTGCAGTCGAGAAGCCGTCGCGGAACGTCCGTACATCGCTCGAGAAATCGATCAGCCTGAATCGATCAATCGGCGACAGCGTGTTCAGAATCTGTTTGCCGGCAGCGCGTGCCTGCTCGATTTTCTGGCCGGACATCGAGCCGGATACGTCAATGACAAAAGTCAGGTCCCGCGGAACCGGGCGGGGACGCACCGACGGCGGCGACAACGTGATGAGCGCAAATCCGTCGCCGTTGTCAGGCGCGTTCGCCAGCAGCGAGATGGCCGCGCTCATCGAGCGACGAACCGGAATCAGGATCGTTACTTCTCCAGTCGCATCCCGAACCTCCACTCTCCGCATCGAGCTCCGAACATTCGAGACAAAAGAGCGATCTTCTGAATCTTCTCTGTCTCTGACGTATCCGCCCTCGTAAAGGGAGTGCGTCGGAGAGTAGGCCCGTCCGTACATCGGCTCGTCGGGATACGTAAGCACGAACGATGTCCTTCCCTCAGGCTGGCGATTCAGGTCGCGCTGAGTGTTCCGCATTCCCCGGAAGTAGTCCACTCTCAGCGCATCTCCTTCACGCTCGGCTACCGTCTGAAAGCGTACGACCACCTTTTTCTGCTCGCCTGGGGCAATCGGAAAAATCCTCGCCCGAAGCAGTCCATAGCCCATCCACTCGAGAAGTGCAGGGTCGCGCTGGCGTCGTACGATCTCTTCGTAGATCTGGCGCGCCTGGTTGGCGTTCATTGTTTCGCCGGAGACCATCTCTCCATTGATGGAAAGCTTGAG
>JAXDME010000004.1:0-2744 GCA_034666285.1 Gemmatimonadaceae bacterium
GCCACGGCACGTCATTGAGCAGTCCGAAGGCCAGCGGCGCTCCTGGCCTCATTTTCACCTTCCAGAATTTCTGTTTTCCGCCGAGCCTCGCAAAGACGTCTCGCGTATGATCGAGATCCCCGACCGAGACACCGGCTGACGTCAGAATGAGATCGTAACCGGCGGCGCTTTCGAGCTTCTTCTTGAGGGATGCCTTGGTGTCGCTCGCTATTCCCAGGTCCTCTGGAATCCCGCCCGCAACGCGCGTCAACGCTTCCAGGGTGTAGCTGTTGGTCGAGATGATGCGCCGAGCGGCGATCACCTCGTCGAAATCGTCGAGGTCCACGAGCTCGTTCCCGGAGCTGATGATCGCCACGCGAGGGCGCCGGAAGACCTTGACCGTCGCTATTCCGGTTGACGCGAGCACTCCCAGCAGCGCCGGCTTTATCGGAGCTCCGCGCTTCGCCAGAAGATCACCGCTCTGAAAATCCTCTCCGGCATTTCGAATGTTCTTCCACACGTCGCGGGCTTCCCGGATCTCAACCTTCTCGCTTCCGCCGTCGGTGTCCTCTTTGCGGATCACGGAATCGGCACCACCTGGAATTGGCGCGCCCGTCATGATCCGCATCGCCTCGCCACGCTTGAGCGGTCTTTGCGCAAAATCTCCCGCGGCGATAGTCGCGACGACGCGCAGCTTCACCGGTTCACCGCTCATCACCGGGGTTATGTCGGCGGAGCGCACCGCGTATCCATCCATCGAGGAGTTACTCCACGGCGGCATCGTCACGGTAGCACTGACGTCCTCGGCAAGCACTCGACCAAGGGCTTCACGCAACGGCACGGTCTCCGGCGCGAGCGCCTTCACCTCGGCGAGGATACGCTCGCTTGCCTCGGCGACGCTCAGCATGAGTTCAATGCTCCCGATACGCGGCGAGTGCGGCCGCTATCACGTCGGCGATGTGCGTTACCGCCAAGCCCGGTGTGGTCGTGTTGTTCGCGAGGATGCTGAAGATGAGCCGTTCGCCGTCAGCGGTTGTCACGTAGCCCGACAGTGAGCGCGCCTTCGCGAGAGTCCCGGTCTTCGCATGGACGTTGCCCTCGGCGGGCGTCCCCTTCATCCTCGTGTCGATTGTTCCATCCACGCCCGCGATGGGCATCGAGTTGTAGTAAGTCGCGAACGCCGTGTCACGCTGGATTCGGTCGAGCACTCGCACGATGGTCTCCGGCGTGAGGAGATCCTGATCGGAGAGTCCGCTTCCATCGCGAATGACGAAGCCGTCGGGTTGCACGCCCCAGGCTAACAATTGCTGCCCGACGATCTTGCGCGCGCTGTCCGCCGTTCCCAAACCGCCTCGCTCCAGGCCAATCGTCCGCAGCAGGATCTCGGCGATCTGGTTCTGCGACGGCTTCATCAGCGCTGGCAGAATGTCGCGAAGCGGCGGCGAGACGAGGACGAACAGCGTGTCCATCTTCAGCGGCGCGGAGAGAATACTGTCTCTCACCGTGCCGTCCATCCTGATGGATTTTCGCACGAGCGCATCGTGGAAAGCGTCGAGGTATGCTTTCGCCGGATTCTTCGCCGGACCGGAGTAAAGGCTGTCACGCGCTGTATCCGGAGGCGGTCGCAGCGTCGTCGGCGCCATCCCTTCGTTGAAGATCAGCTCGTCCACGCCGGCGCCGTAGTACTCACCGAGGTCGTCCCATTCCCACCCGTAACCGTAGATGGAATCCGGAAAGGCGTTCCCCACTCGGGCGAGCGACCCCGTTATCTGTCTTATCCGATGCGCGCGAAGCGAATCGGCCAGCGCATCCATCACGGTTGTCGCGGTTCCGCGCATCCGGTCGCTCACCGTCGGGTCTCCGCGCCCAATCACGAGGAGGTTTCCATCGAGAAGGGAGTCGCGGACCTCGCCGTCGGTGAGAAAGGTGGTGCGGTAACGGTACTCCGGGCCGAGCAGGGTCAGTGCGGCCGCGCTCGTGATGATCTTCATGTTGGAAGCGGGCATGAAGAGCTTGCCCGCATTCTTCGAGTAGAGCGTGTCGCCGGTGCGCGGATTCACTACCAGCACGCCCCACTGCGCATTTCTGAAATCGGCCTGCGAAGTCAGCGAGTCTATCTCATGGCGCAGCTCGGTGCGCGGGGAGGTGGGGCGGGCCGTCTTCATGATGGTCACGCACGCAGTCAGCGCGAATGGCGCGATCGCGACGAGAAATGCACGCGCGTTTCTGCGTGTGAAGAAAAGAGACACTTCTTCGGTTACTCCCTGCTGTAGGTCGCGCTGAGACTGTCGTCTTCTCCGACGGTCACGCGCATCACTTTCGCCGGCTTCGGCAGCTCGCGGTCGACGCGCTCGAATATGAAGCGCGCGAGATTCTCGCCGCTGGGGACCAGCTTCCCGTCCCCAAATTCCGGCACGTCGAGATTGATGTTGCGGTGGTCGAACCGCTCCTTCACCTGCTTGGCCAGAATGTCGTCGAGCACACCGAGGTCGACGACGAAGCCGGTGGTCTCATCGATCGGACCACCGACAGTGACGTCGCACACATAGGTGTGACCGTGATAATTGGGCCACGCACACGCACCGAAGGTCGCGGCGTTCTTCTCATCGCTCCAGTCCGGTCGGCTGTAGCGGTGCGCGGCGGAAAACGAAACGCGTCTGGTGAGAGAAGCGCTCGGCAACCTATCGATCGTCGCTCATCGTCTCGGGCGCCGCGTCAGTCCCGCTCGCGCCTTCCGGCGTTGGCCCGTCCGGTGGATTCCAGGG
>JAXDME010000005.1:0-19681 GCA_034666285.1 Gemmatimonadaceae bacterium
AATCGGTGAGACAATGAAGGGCAAGTTGACCTCTTCCTTCGCTGTGACCCGCCCCCTAAAGCCAGTCGGCGACTTTCTGCAGCGCATTCTGCGAAGGTCGAGACAGCGGCCGCTCGCGGACGCCCCGCCTCCGCCTCGCTCTGCCCCTCAAAACGGCTCAGACACAGAACGCCGGCTGAGCTTTATGCTGGAGTCGGTGCCGGTCAATCTCTGGTCAACCGACGCGCGACTCAACATCACCTTTTCGCAGGGCGCAGGTCTCAATCTGATCGGAACCAGCGGCAGCGATCAGGTGGGGATGACACTTTACGAGGTGCTGAAGTCCAGAGATCCGGGATTCACGCCGCTTGCAGCGCATCTGAGAGCTCTTCAGGGTGAGCTCGTGCGGTACGAAGTGGAGTGGCGCGGCAGGTCCTTCGAAACGCGCGTCGAGCCCCTCCGCAGCGCCGATGGGCACATCTCGGGGACGGTCGGAATCGCCATCGACATCACTGATCGAAAGACTCTCTACGATGCGCTACAGAAACAGAACGTGTATTTCGCGTCGCTCTTCGAGAGCGCCCCTGAAGCGATCGCGATCCTTGACGAGCATGATCACATCATGCGCATCAACGGCCAATTCACGGCCTTGTTCGGCTACTCCGAGCAAGAGGCCGTCGGCGAAGACATCAACACGCTCATCGTTCCGGAGGAGCTCGCCGAAGAGGGAGAATTGCTCTGTACGAAGGTCGCCTCGGGGGAAGGTGTCAGAGTTGAGTCTCTCCGACGCCACAAGGATGGCAACACGTTCTGGGTTTCCCTTTCCGCGACCCGTTTCAGCGCGGGCACCGAGCCAGGGAAGGTCTATGCGATGTACCAGGATATCTCCGCTAGGAAGCGCGCCGAGGATGACCTCCGCGCTTTGCTTTTGGTGGACGAGCTGACAGGCCTTCCGAACCGGCGCGCCTTCATCACGCTCTCCGAGCAAAGACTGAAGCTGGCCATACGAATGGAACGCGATGTCCTGATGATTTTCATCGACGTCGATCATCTGAAGTACATCAATGACACATGGGGACACCTCGCCGGCGATCGCGCGCTGATCGACACGGCGCGCGTCCTGAAGGAGAGTTGTCGTGAAGCGGACATCATCGCGAGACTCGGCGGCGACGAGTTCGTGGCACTCATGACGGTTGATTCCGATCAGACCGCGGAGCTGGTGTGCGAACGGATCAAGGCGCGGGTCGAGGCACATAACCTCGAGACACCACGCGGTCATCCGCTATCTCTGAGCGTTGGGGCTACCAGGACGAAGTCGGAAGGAACGATGCTGGCGGACTTGCTGGCGCAGGCTGACACCGCGCTCTACGAGCAGAAACGGGGACGCGGTCGCCCTCAGGCACTCTCGCGATAGTACTCCGCCAGACACCACGTCACCATATCCGCGAGAAGTATCTGCGTGCGTTCGGAGGACGGGAAGCGCGCTCCGATTTCGTTGACCATGCGCTGGGCAGCGCGCACGACCCCCTCGCCCGTCTCACCAGACCCCTTCATCTCGGACACGTAGGTGCACACGGCGCCCTGAAGATCTTCCTTGGAGTACACGCCTGCCGAGAAAACAGCCGCGAGCGCCTTGGCAAGATTCATATGGGCCGTGCTTTGCGCGTTACGCGCGGCTCTCTCGCGATGCATTGATCCGGACCGCGGACGCTCGGAGCGACCTGTCATTGGCTGAACGTGTGGGAGGTTGCTCCGAGTGTCAAGCGAAGTGTCAAGTTATGGAAGAGCTCTGACCACTCCACACGCGATACGCGGTCCGCTGTTGCCGGAAGGCTGTGACATTTGATCGTCTGCATTCGCATGAACGACGATGGAACTGCCGTCCGCGTCAAAAAGAGAGATGGTTCCGGGAGTGAGACTAACGCGGTCAGACGTGAATGAGACTCTCCCGACTCCGCCAGCTGGAATGACTACATTTGGCGCGTCGCCGGCGTGTGGCCCGGCCGGGTTGCTCAATCCATGCTGCTTGCCTAGCGGATTGTAATGGCCGCCCGCAGTCGAGAAAGCGGTGGCGCCACCTTCGCACCTCCCTACCTCGTGGAAATGGATGCCGTGCGTGCCCGCTGGCAAAGCGAGACTCGCGATGTCGACGTTCACTACACCATTCGGGTCCTGCCAGAGTTGCGCGGTGCCGATCGCGGACCCGTTCACGTCGTATATGAGGGCGGTGGCTCGCGAAACGGCGTTGCCCATGTGAGATGCCGATGCACAGGCACCGCAAAAAGCGATCGTAACAATGAAGGTGGAGGCGACGTGCTTGTGGAGGAATCTCATCTTCCGCTCCCTCTAAAGTTTGTGATTCGTGGCGCTAACGATCCCGGATCTTGAACCGGGTCCAGAGCACGATCGTCGTGCACCCTCCTGCCCCGCGCGAATATTGAGCCGGAACGTTCGAACCTTGATAAACCTCCACGGCCACGATCTCGTCAGCGTTCACGAAATGATTGATGTCGCCCGGCTCCGCTGACTGCCAGGGCATATCGTCGACAAAGTATTGGGTGCAGTCGCTTCCCCCGCCGACCCCTCGCGAGCTGGACACGACATCGCCCTCCGCGGAGCTCGATACGCGCAGGCCCGGAACCGTCCTGAGGATGTCCGTGAGGAACAGGGCGTGCCTGTCCTTGAGCTGGTCGGGTCCCAAATAGAATCCCTGACCCATTTTTTGTCTCTGGGCGAATCCGACCCTATCGAGATTCGCCGCGCGCCGCGCATTCACGACGACCGGCTCGATCATCGCCACGAACTTGGGCAACTTGATCGTAACGCGCTGCGCAACTCGAGAGTTCAAGTCAACGGCCACCGTTTGCGCGCCGAACCCAAGGTGGCGTGCCAATAGCACCTGGCTTCCGGAGGGCAGCTTCGTGATCGTGAACTCGCCGTTGTCGTTGGTCAGCACGACCTGGTCGGACCCGACTACTTCGACTCGACTGCCGGCGTTCGTCGGGGCTCCCTCGAGTACCACTCGACCGGAAACCACGGCGTTCCCAACCTTTGCCCCCGAATCGACTCGCGACAGGAGTAACGTACGCGCGAACAGCTCCGACTCTTCCTCACCGAGTGCAATCGGGATCTCGGCGGTGACGGATTTTCCGCGCTTGGCCTGAAGCGTCGCCTGCATGGAATTCGGCAGGCCACAGATACGGAATGCGCCTGATGCGTCGGTGCTGTCGTAGACGACGTGCGGGGTTCGGCGCACCCCGGTTTCCTTGGAGACTTCGATCTGGGACCACGCTATCGATACTTCTGCGCCGGCGACCGGTAGCAGGGTTTCCGGATCGTGCACCTGGCCGATCACGGCGGAGGTGCCCTGCGCGCGGGGACGAACCGGACATTCGCGATGAATGATCGTCCCCGCCGAGGGTACGGCCAACACGATGAATGTCGAGCTGTCGGCGCCGACGCGAAATGGCTTGGTCGCGATCGTCAAGCCGAGAGTGTCGAGCAGCGGATGAAAGACGCCGAGCTGGTAAGTTCCCGGCTGCAGACTGTCGATCCTGAACTTTCCAAGTGAATCGGTGACGATCGTGGCCTTCGCACCCTCAACCATCACTTCCGCACCCACCAGAAATCGCCCGTTCAGACTATCGAGGACGACGCCGGCAATTTGCCCTGTTCTCACGGGGACGGATGGCGTCGCGGGCGGTATCGTCGCCGGTTTTTTCTGCGCGCCCAATTGCGCACCGGCGATCAAGAAAGCGGATAGCGAAAGCAGTCGCACCGTGCAGGATAGCTGCATCAATCTTCCAGAGCAGGTTCGTAGGCGGATTCTGACTGCGGCGCGAGGTGGCTGTTGCCGCTGATCAGACGCGCGCACGTATTCCAGCGAAGAATCGCATCGTCGTTTCCAACTGGCCGGATGGCTTCGGCACGCTCGTACCAGCTCATTGCATCACGCAGAGAGTCATACGCCATTGCGCCGCTTCCCATCCCGCCCCGATGGAGTGTTGCCTGGCCGCTTCTCTCGGCGGCAATGCCGGTGTAGTAAGCGCGCTGGTAGGGATCAGAAATGCGGGGAAGCGTCTCGCGCACTGTTTTCATTGCGTGTCCGTAGCCCTCCACGAGCTGGTCGGTCAACGCGAGCACGAACATGATCAATACCTGCTGGTTTGCCGGATCGATCTCCAGAATGTCGCGGCAAATGCTTTCCGCGGCCCACGACTGGTTGATGAGGCGATACCTCTCCGCTTTTTGGATCGCTCGCGGAATGGCGTCCCTGGAAATCGGCTTCAACTTGAACTCTTCCCTCATCGATCTCCACCCGCTTTTGTCGGTTCCTTTTCCGGTCGCATCGTTTTCTTACCCCGCATGAGCCGAACGAGTTTCCGCAGCGGATCGTAGTACTGGTCCGCCACGCGCTCCTTGAGAGGTATAATCGCGTTGTCGGTGATGGTTATGTGCTCTGGGCACACTTTGGTGCAGCACTTGGTAATGTTGCAGTAGCCGATGCCATGGTTTTCCTTGAGATCGGTAGTGCGGTCGAGGGAATCGAGCGGGTGCATCTCGAGCTGCGCGGCGTGAACGAGCAGTCGCGGTCCGACGAACTGCTCGTGCAGCTGATGGTCCCGCAACACGTGACAGACGTCCTGGCAAAGAAAGCATTCGATGCACTTCCGAAATTCCTGAACGCGATCGGCGTCTGACTGCTGCATGCGCCAGGTCCCGTCGGGCGCGTCCGGCGGGCGGGGAGTGAATTTCCGGATTCGCGTCTTGGCGCGGAAGTTGGACGACACATCGGTGACCAGATCCCGCACCAGAGGAAACGCGCGCATAGGCTCGACGGTCACGGGCTTCGACAAGTCCACCTCGCTCAACCGCGTCATGCACATGAGACGCGGCATTCCGTTTATCTCCGCCGAGCACGATCCACATTTTCCCGCCTTGCAGTTCCATCGCACTGCAAGGTCTGTGGCGCTCTCGGATTGGATCTGGTGAATCGCGTCGAGGACGACCATGCCCTCCGAAACACTGGTGCTGTACTTCTCCAAACGTCCGGTCGAGCCTGATCCCCTCCAGACCTCAAAGTTCGCGGTGCGCGTCGAACTGCCGGCGCTTTCGTCGGTTCGGGCCGCGGCTCTCTGTCCGCTCGCGACGATGTTGCTGGCAAAAGTCTTGGCAGGCGCCGAGCTTGGTGTCTTCTTGCGACCGCTCTGACCGGCGTCCACTACTTGTTCTCCTCGACGATCTTCTTCAGATCCGAGCGCATCTCGGGGATCGGTTCCCGCGTCACCTGCACCTCGCCGCCCGGGCCTTTGCGAATAAGAATGTTGAATTTCCCATAGCTGGGATCCTTATCAGGGAAGTCGTCACGAAAGTGTCCGCCGCGACTTTCCTTTCTCTCGAGCGCGGCACGCGCGACGATCTCCGACACGGTGAGGAGGTTCCGTAAATCCAGCGCGGTGTGCCATCCCGGATTGTACTCGCGGTTTCCCGTAACCGATACCTTCTGGGCACGCTCCCGAAGCACACTGAGTCCGTCGAGCGCGCGCCGGATCTCGTCCTCCCGCCTTACGATTCCGACGAGCTCCTGCATCATCGTCTGAAGCTCGTGCTCGACCTTGTACGGATTTTCTCCGTCTTCCCTGCCGAATGGCTCGAGCGCCTTGCGTGTGATCTCGTCCGCCTGCTGCGAATCCACTCGCGGCGACGCCTGCCTGGCGGCAAACTCGGCCGCGTATTGTCCGGCGCGCTTGCCGAATACGAGCAGGTCCGAGAGCGAGTTGCCGCCAAGGCGATTGGCGCCGTGCAGTCCCGCACCGACTTCACCGGCGGCGAACAAACCCGGAACGGTAGACATCTGCGTGTCCCCATCAACACGCACTCCACCCATGACATAGTGAGTGGTGGGTCCGACTTCCATCGGCTCGCTGGTGATATCGATGTCGGCGAGCTGTTTGAATTGGTGGTACATACTCGGGAGCTTCTTCTTAATGTGCTCCGCGGCGTTGGGGAGCTTCGACTTGATCCAGGATATGTCGAGGAACACGCCGCCATGTGGGCTGCCGCGTCCTTCGCGCACCTCCTTCATGATCGCGCGGGCGACGTGATCCCGCGTGAGCAGTTCGGGCGGACGGCGCGCGTTCTTGTCGCCCTGGGTGTATCGCCAGCCTTCCTCTTCGTTGTCGGCCGTCTGATTGCGGTAGTTCTCAGGGATGTCGTCGAACATGAACCGGCGCCCCTCGCGGTTCACCAGGATCCCGCCCTCACCGCGCACGCCTTCGGTGACGAGAATCCCGCGTACACTCGGCGGCCATACCATTCCAGTCGGATGGAACTGGACGAACTCCATGTCCTGAAGCGCCGCGCCGGCGTTGTAGGCGAGGGCGTGTCCATCGCCGGTGTATTCCCAGCTATTGCTCGTTACGCTGAACGCGCGCCCGATGCCGCCTGTCGCAAGCACCACGGATTTTGCGGCGAACACCTTGAACCTTCCCCGCTCGCGGTCGTAACCCAGCGCCCCAGCGATTCGATTCTCGTCTTTGAGGAGCGAAACGATCGTGCATTCCATATGGACGTCGATCGGCTGATAGACGGCGTAGTCCTGGAGGGTGCGGATCATCTCGAGGCCGGTGCGATCGCCGACGTGGGCGAGGCGCGGATACTTGTGTCCGCCGAAGTTCCGCTGAAGGATTTTCCCGTCGGGAGTCCGATCGAAGACGGCGCCCCAGGCCTCCAGCTCGCGCACGCGGTCCGGCGCTTCTTTCGCGTGCAGCTCCGCCATTCTCCAGTTATTCAGATACTGCCCGCCGCGCATGGTGTCGGCGAAATGGACTTGCCAGCTGTCGCGATCGTCGACGTTCGCCAGCGCCGCCGCGACGCCTCCTTCCGCCATCACCGTGTGCGCTTTCCCGAGCAGCGATTTGCAGATGAGACCGACGGAAGCTCCCGAATGAGCCGCCTCGATCGCCGCGCGCAACCCCGCGCCGCCGGCGCCGATCACGAGCACATCGTGCTCGTGCCTCTGGTACTCGGCCATCTAGAAAAGCCTCACGTCGTGCCAGATGCCCATTGATACCAGTCGAATGTAAATGTCAGAGAAGGCCACCCAGAACAGACTGAGCCACGCCCACCGCATGTGTCCCCGATTGAGGCAGCTGACGCAGTCGTAGGTCTTCTTGCGGACCGGGGCGCGGGAGAGCTGATCGAGATAGCCGCCCACGAGATGGCGAAGTGAGTGGCACCCCAGAGTATATCCGCCGAGAAGGATCACGTTGATGAGCAGGACGACGGTTCCGACGCCAACTCCGAAATGGTAGTGTCCGGTGCCGCGATCGAAGAACCACATCGCCTTGTAGGCGTCGCTCGCCAGGATCACGAGGAACACCAGCGCCGCATAGAGGAAATAGCGATGGATGTTCTGGACTACGAGCGGCAGAGTTTTCTCGCCGCGATACGCATTGCGTGGCTCACCCACCGCGCAGTTTGGCGGGTCCGCCCAGAAGCTCTTGTAGTACGCTCCCCTATAGTAGTAGCAGGTAAGGCGGAATCCGGCCGGAAATGGCAGAATGAGGAGGGCGGGAGAAAACGGGAGAAATCCCGGGAGCCAGGACGGACGGGCACCGTGGATCCAGGCGTGTGGAGAATCCGAGAAAAGCAGGGGCGAATAGAAAGGCGAGAGGTAATTTCCCCACGTGTAAAACTTGTTCTGAAAAGCGGCCCACGTCGCGTAGACCAGAAAGCTGCCGAGTATGATGAAGACGATGAGCGGCTGAACCCACCAGGCGTCGCGGCGCATGGTTTCACCGAAGCCGCGGCGGGTAATTTGTACGACTTCAGATGCCATTGATCAAATACCTCGCGCGGGGCGCGTGGGCATGGGCGGTTCGAGCTCTCTCACGGCAAAGTTAGTTTTTGCGACGAGCCGCGGGTAGTCTCGTGCGGATGCAAAGTGCCCCCGATGCCAATCGGCACCGGGGGCACTCTTTGATTTCAGCGAGACTGACTTCGCTAGACGAAGTCTCTTACTACTTGCTCGCTGGCTTCTCGCCTTTGCCTTTGCGGCCCCAGCCTTTATTTCCACCCTGCGCGCGGTCTTTTGCGTGAGCGTCGAACTTCGCCTGCTGCTCGGGCGTCAGGATGGCGCGAATCTCGGCCTGCTCCTGCGTGCGGAATGACGCGTTCTGCATCACCTGATGCGCCTTTTCCATGTTGCTGCGGAAGGCGACGGTGTCACCCTTTTGACGGGCCACCTTGGCCGCGTCCATGTAGGGCTTGGCCTGAGCGCGAAGGGCCTCGCTCTGCGGCTGATACTTCTGGCGGATCGCCTTGATCTGGGTCTTCTGGGCGTCCGTCAGATTGAGATCACGTCCAAATCCTTCGCGACCACCGGGGCCACCACGACGAAACGAGCCGGCTTCCGGACGGCGCGGCGTTGCTGTTGACTGAGCTGCGGAAACGCCCGCCACTCCAACAAGCATCAAGGCGCCAAGCGCCAGGGTACGTACTGTCGACATTTACAACCTCCACAACTGTATAGTGCCGCGCGCGGAGTGCCGCGGCTCAACTGGTAGACGGAGGGATACAGATGTTGTTAAGGGGCGGGTTTGCGGCCCGGATGCGGGACTTGGGGCCCGATCTGGCATCTTCAATACTGAAGCAGGGGGCTGTGGGCCTGTGAGCTGAAGCTTAGGGCCTGCATACTGGCGCTAGAGAGACGGCGAGTCGCAGATCGCTCCCGCCAGACGCATAGGAGTCCGTTAACGCCAGACTTCGAAGCTCTCTACACCGACGGAAAGCTCTGAGCTTCAGCTGCAAAGCTCAGAGCTCCCTGCTTCAGTGTTTGTGGATGCCAGCCGCAACGCAGCAGCGGTTACCCGGCAGCCGCAGCAGGAACGGTCCCGAACCGCCGCTCTCTCGAATGGAATTCCTGCACCGCGTGCTCCAGGTCGGCGGGCGTGAAGTCAGGCCACCGACGGTCCGTGAAGTACAGCTCGGCGTACGCGCACTCCCAGAGCAGGAAGTCGCTCAAGCGCTGCTCGCCACCCGTGCGGATCAGGAGATCCACATCCCTGCACTCGCCGGTCCAGTGATCGACCTCGCACATGGCGCGAGAGAGGTCCTCGCGCGTTATCTGGCCAACTCCGCGCAGGCGGTCCATCGCTCTCACCATGGCGTCCCGGGCCGAATAGTCGACGGCGATTCGCAGGTCGAGCTTGGTGCCGTGGCGGGTTGCATCCTCCGCAGCGCGGATTGCGCGCAAGAGCTCGGGAGGAATCCGATCCCGTCGTCCGATTATCCGCATCCGTACATCGTTCGTGACGCAGCGGTCCGTCTCGGCTACGAGGTAGCGCCGGAACAGGCGCATGAGAAGCGCGACCTCGCGTGATGGCCTCGCCCAGTTGTCCGCGGAGAACGCGTAGAGCGTGAGCATCCCGATTCCGCAATCAGGCGCGGCTTCGACGATTTTCCGCACAACACGCGCGCCCGCGATGTGTCCCGCTGTGCGCGGACGTCCCCTCGCGTTCGCCCACCGGCCGTTCCCGTCCATGATGACCGCAACATGGATCCCGGACTGCGCGGCGGTCGCATGCGGCACATGGCCGTGACTGACGGGGTGACGACTGCCGGACACCGTCAGCGCTCCCGCGTGGCGCGGATAAGCGCCTCCATGTGATCGAGGTACCGCTCGAGCGCGCGACGGCCAGCAGGCGTGAGACGATACTGCGTCTTCGGCATGCGTCCCTCGAAAGACTTCGTGCAGGCGATGTACTCAGCTTCCTCGAGCTTACGCGCGTGGACGCTGAGGTTCCCGTCTGTCGTATTCATCAGCTTCTTGAGATCGCTGAAGCTGAGAGAATCGTTGACCGCCAGCGCGCTCACGATCCCCAGACGCAGACGCTCGTGAATGAGCCGGTCGAGCGCGTCCGCGCGCGATGCAGACGCCGAAGCTCCGTCGGATTTGCCCCGCACTGTTCGCAAATTGCTCACGTTCGGTCGGCGGTCGTCGCGCGCTGTTCCGTGCTTAGCCACCGTGCCTCCGGGCGATAGGAATTCCAAAACCGATATGAAGACCGCCGAATGCCGCGGCCATGATCCAGTCGTTCCACGCCGAAGGCGTGAACACGGCGAGGGTACCGGCGAGCATGAAGCAGATTCCCATCACCGGCACGATCTTTACGGAAAACGCGCCGCCGGCGACGACGGCAGTGCCGTAAAGCAGAAGCCACATGCCCGGGATGGCACCGACGAGGCCGCCGCGAAAGAGGACGATCGTGAGGAGGGCACCGACGAGAATCGGAGGAGAAAAGCTGAGAACGAATTTGCGGCCGGGACCGGACAGCAAGGGCATCCGCGCTCTGCGAGCCTTGCGAACTATTCCTGACAACATCACGAACGGAGCGAGAACCGCCGCCGCGATCCATACATAGATCGATTGCAGCACCGAGTGCTGCGCCGAAGCAATGATTGCGGCGACGGTTGCGATTATGCCAACAGCGACCATTGCCCAACCCGAGACCGCCGTGAACGAGCCGGCTGCCTCCATCGTATCGCGGATGAACGCGAGATTATCCATCGCTCGCGCGTGAAGCGCCGGCGGCTCTGAAGGTGGTGCGGTATGGAGTGGCGTAACGGAGGCCATGGGCGGAAGCTAGGGACTCAGCCGAAGACTGTCAAGTACTTTGCGCTGCAAAGCGCCGACCTTTCCAGCCGGTCCGTTGTAACTACCCCAGAGCTATCGGACCGGGCAAAGGATCGCTGGCGGGAAAGGTCTGTTCGACCATCTTGTCCAGCCGCCGCTCCTCGATCGCGTCGGTAAGGAGCTCCACAAGCTTGGCGCAAAACGCCGGGAGGTCGTCCGGCTTTCTGCTCGTGAGAAGTTTTTGGTCCAACTGGACGGTCTTGTCCACCCACGCGCCGCCCGCGTTCCTCACATCCGTCTGCAAGCTCGGCCACGACGTGATTGTACGCCCGCGCACGGCATCAGCCTCCACCAGTAGCCAAGGGCCGTGACAGATCGCGGCAACCGGCTTGTCCGCCTCCATAAAGTCGCGAACGAATTTCACCGCGTCGGGGTTGGTGCGAAGCTTGTCGGGATTGGCGACACCTCCTGGCAGCACCAGTGCGTCGAAATCGCGGGCGCTCGCGCCGGAGACCACGCCGTCGACCGGGAACCGGTCGCCCTTCTCGTCGTGATTCATTCCCTGGATCTCTCCCGTCTTGTCCGAGAGGAGAGTCACATCCGCTCCTGCCTGCTTGAGGGCGTTCCACGGCGCCGTGAACTCCACCTGTTCGACGCCATCTGTGGCGAGGAAAACGACTTTGCGCCCTTTGAGCTGAGCGGGCATTGCTATCTCCGGATTCATGGTTCGTGCACTTCTATGCTCGCGTAAGAGTCAGAAATTGTGCCAACCCGAACCAGCTTCCCGCCTCCACATCCCGCGTCCCGCATGCCCTGACCATATTTCGAAGTGCCAATCATCGACCTGTACGGACACGAGAACGTGCGTGCGCGCCTTTCGGAAAGCGCGGAGGCCGGAACCCTTCCCGCGAGCCTGCTCTTCCAGGGCCCGCGCGGCGTCGGCAAACAGCGACTCGCCCTATGGCTGGCGGAGCGCCTTCTCTGCACCCAGCAGGACGGCCCATGCGGCGCCTGTGCCGCGTGTCGATACGTTCGCGAGTTGACGCACCCTGATCTCCACTGGGTGTTCCCTCGCCCGCGCCTGAAGGATGCCGATCCAGATCAGGACCAGGTACGCGACGACTACGCCGAAGCCATCGCGCTGCGTGTGGCAAACCTGGGCCTTTACGCATCGCCGTCGGGAAGCGAAGGCATCTATGTCGCGACCGTGCGATCCCTCGTTCGCACCGCCGCAATGTCTCCGGCCATGGGTCGGCGAAAAATCTTCATTGTCGGTGATGCGGAAAGGATGGTGCCGCAGGAGGGCGCTGACATGGCGGCCAATGCATTTCTGAAACTCCTGGAGGAGCCGCCCTCGAATACCACTATCATCCTCACTTCGAGCGAGCCGGGGGCGCTGCTGCCAACAATAAGGTCGCGGGTGGTATCAGTGCGGGTTCCGCTCGTGCCGGATGCCGCGGTACGCGCATTCGTTGAGAACACGGTAGTGAAAAAGATTCTCGACAAAGAATCGAAGAGCGGCACCGCTGAAAGAGTTCGTGCGGCGGCGGGGGCACCGGGACGACTCCTCAACGGGGAGGGCGACGCGAAAGCAACGATCAGCGCGCGCAAGATAATTGACGCCGCGACAAGCGCACGACGCTCGTCGCACTACTCGGCCGCCCTGGCTCAGGGAGTCGCCGGTGCCCGAGGCGCTTTCACGGACACTCTCGACGCGCTCGTCGATCTCCTGGGTGAGAGAGTTCGTGACGCGCTCCATCGAAAGGATGACGTCACCGCCGCTTCCACGAGTAAAGCGGTCGACGCTGTCCTGCGGGCTCAGACCTACGCAGGTGGCAACGTGAGCCCGCAGGTCATCACGGCAAAACTGGTTCGCGATCTTGCTACGACTTTGAAAACGACCGAACACGGGGATTATCGGAAGTGAAAGATCTCACGCACACTGACGCTTCGGGGCGGGCGCGAATGGTCGCCGTGACCGCGAAAGCGGACACCCTCCGTACCGCGCGAGCGGAAGGGGCAATCACCATGACTGACGATTGTCTCGACGCGATCGAGTCCAATTCGGTATCGAAGGGAGACGTTATGGCGACGGCGCGGATCGCAGGAATCATGGCTGCGAAGAGAACCGCCGATCTCATTCCCCTCTGCCACCCGCTCATGCTGACCGACGTCGGTGTCGAGCTCGCGATCGACCGGGAGCTCCCCGGGCTGCGCGCGTCGGCGTGGGCATCGTCGAAAGGGCCAACCGGAGTGGAGATGGAAGCTTTGACGGCGGTCACGGTCGCACTTCTCACGATCTACGATATGGCGAAGGCGCTCGACCGTGCCATGGAGATCTCCGGAATTCACCTCACGGAAAAACGCGGTGGGAAGAGCGGCGACTGGCACCGCGAGTAATTCCGGCGGCTAGACCGGAGGCAGTACCAACATCGGAGCCCTCGACAGCTCTCTGCTCTCCCGATACGGCTCCATGTGCACGAGCACGCTCACGACGTTCGGAACCGCTTCCAGGATGGCGTACTTCACCTTCGCGGCGATTTCGTGGGCCGCCTCGAGGGAAATCGTCGCATCCGCTTTCACGTGCAAGTCGACGTAAAAGCCCAGTCCATAACTGCGCACGTTGAGATTCTCGACGCTTCGTACTCCCGTCACGCTGGACGCCGCGTCGAGAGCCCGTTCCTTCACGGTGCGATCCGGCGCCTCGTCCATCAAGCCCGCGATAGCAGGTCGCAGCGTGCGAACGCCATTGATTGCGACTACCACCGCCGCGACCAGCGCCGCCCAATCGTCCGCCGCCTCCCAGCCTCGGCCGCCAATCAGCGCGATGCTTATTCCTATGAACGCGGCGAGCGAGCTGATCGCGTCGGCGCGGTGGTGCCAGGCATCGGCCGCGACGGCCGTGCTCCCAACCTCTTTCCCAACGCGCGATACCCGCCTGTAGAGAACTTCCTTGATGAAGATCACGCCGGCAGCCACGAAGAGCGTGAAGGGTGCGGGCAGGTGATGAGGTGTCCGGATCTCCCGAATCGCCATCGTCGCGATGCCAATCGCCGCACCGAGGAGCATGAGCGAGACGACCGCTGCTGCGATCGACTCGGCCTTGCCGTGGCCGTACGGATGGTTCTCATCTGCGGGCCGCGCGGCCACGCTGAGCCCCGTCCACACAATCAACGATGAAAAGATGTCCGCCGAAGACTCCACCGCGTCCGCAACCAGAGCGTTGGCGTGTCCCACGATTCCTGCGACGAACTTGACGAGCACGAGCACCGCGTTCGTCAGCAAGCCGGCCTGCGCCCAGCGGATGCTCCTCCTAGTCGCGCTCTTCACCGCGACTCGAGCCTGCTAGAAATCAGCTTTCTCCAAACGCTCCGCTCCGGCGTTGATGCGGGCCGCATAAGCCTCCGGATCCTCGCCGGGCACGCGCTGGGGCACCACGAACTCTGGATCTTCCGGAGGATGAGAGGAAGGTGAGTTCACGAAAAGGTCTCCTCCGCGAGCGATTACCGCCGCCTCGAAGCGATCGACCGCGGTTAGCAGATCGTCGAGCTGGGCACCGGTTTCGCGGCCGGTGAGGAGCACGCCCTTCTGTCGGAGGCGTCCCGCAATCTCGAGCGCGGCCGAATCGCGCTCTTCGCGGCGGTGCGGGTCGAGCGCTTCCTGCTGCTCCTCAAAGGATTCCTGATTCATCCATCCTCCACATTTATTGGGTTGCAGCATTGATCTGCAATTCCCGTGATAGCGGCGTGAAAGCTGCGACATTTCGTCAGCTTCGTCGAGGGTAAAGTCATGTCGCGGGCGTTCGTAAAAGAAGATTCTGGCTGGGGCGATCCGGGGAAACGCTACTCGCTTCCGGCTCGCGATGATCCGGGTTACGATGAGGCAGCAGCCGAGGCGCTCCTAGAGGCAGCTCGCGCCGGTGACACCGGAAGCGCCGAAAGCGCGACCGGATACTATTGGGGTGAAAAGAAACTCCGCCCCTTCGTCGAGAAGATCCTCGCCCGGGCCGAGCGCGAAGGCGACGATCGCCTGGCGCAGCTCGCGACGCGATTCCTCCGGTAAGACCGCCACAGCACAACCCCCGTGGCGCACTTGCGATTGAGTGATGCGCCTCTACATAGTAGCGGTCTCTCAACCTGCCGTTGGAGATCTATTCGTGAAAGTGATTGTCCGTCGCATTCTCGCCTGTGCAAGCGTAACGACCGCACTGCTGCCCTTCCATGCTGGCTCTCAGAATCCGTCCGGGGGAATTTCCGGGCGTGTCAATCCAACCCCATCCTCGACAGCGTATGACACCTCTGCGTTTGCCGCGCTGCGCTGGCGCGAGATTGGGCCGTTTCGTGGCGGTAGATCGGTCGCGGTGGCCGGCTCGAGCAAGCGACCGAACGAGTACTACTTCGGGACCACGGGTGGCGGCGTTTTCAAGACCACCGATGGCGGGATAACCTGGGCACCGGTAACCGACAAGTATTTTGGCGGGACGATTGGCGCGATCGGAATCAGCGAGTCCAATCCGGACATCGTGTACGTTGGCGCAGGCGAGTATCCCATCCGTGGCAACGTGTCGCACGGCGACGGAGTGTGGCGCACCTCTGACGCAGGAAAGACCTGGGTCTCGCTCGGACTCACGGAGACGCGCCAAATCTCGAGGGTACGCGTACACCCAACGAATCCGGACATCGTTTACGTTGGCGCGCAGGGACACGTTTTCGGGCCGGATGCGAACCGAGGAGTTTACAAGACCACCGACGGCGGCAAGACCTGGCGAAAGGTTCTCTATCGGAACGATTCCACCGGAATAACGGATCTCGTCATGGATTCGAAAGATCCGGAGACGCTCTACGCCGCTTTCTGGCAGGCGTGGCGCACGCCGTGGCAGCTCGTGTCAGGAGGGACCGGAAGCGGAATATTCAAGACGACGGACGGCGGCGAGCATTGGACGGAAATCACGCGAAATCCCGGGCTTCCGCAGGGCGTGATCGGGAACATAGGTCTCGCGGTCTCGACGGTGAACCCGAGTCACGTCTGGGCTATCGTAGAAGCGGACTCTGGCGGAGTGTTCAGATCGGCAGACGGTGGGGCGACGTGGACCCGCAGCAACAGTGATCGCAAGCTGCGCCAGCGCGCGTGGTACTACACGAGGATTTTTGCCGATACAAAAGACGAGAATTCCGTTTACGTCCTGAACACCGGCATGTACCGCTCCACTGACAATGGGAAGACGTTCCGCAACATTCCGGTTCCCCATGGCGACAACCACGACCTGTGGATCGCGCCCAACGACGCGCAGCGGATGATCGAGTCGAACGACGGTGGAGCGAACGTGTCGTTCAACGCCGGCAAATCGTGGAGCGAGCAGGATCAGGCGACGGCGCAATTCTATCACGTCGTCACCACGAACCATTTTCCCTACAGAGTCTGCGGCGCGCAGCAGGACAATTCCACGTTGTGCGGGCCGAGCCGGAAGAGCGGCGGGATAGACATCAGCGATTGGTACGACGTCGGTGGCGGCGAGAGCGGATACATCGCGGTGCGCCCGGACTCACCGGATGTGGTATTCGCGGGCTCCTACGGTGGGCTTCTGACGCACAAGGACATCAAGACCGGCTTCGAGCGCGACGTCAACCCGTGGCCGAACAATCCGATGGGCCACGATGCGGCGGACGCCAAGTATAGGTTTCAGTGGACGTTCCCGATCGTCATTTCGCCCCACAACCCGAGCAGGATGTACGTGGGCAGCAGTGTGATTTTTCAGTCCGATGACGAAGGGCAGACATACAAGGCGATCAGTCCCGATCTCACTCGCCACGATCCGCGGACACTCGGATCCTCCGGCGGTCCAATCACCAAGGACCAGACATCGGTCGAGTACTACGCGACGGTATTCACGATCGCCGAGTCGCCCAAGACTCCCGGATTGATTTGGGCGGGAACGGACGACGGGCTGGTGCAGATCACTCGCGACGGGGGCAGGACGTGGAAGAACGTGACTCCAGTAGGCTTGCCGGAGTGGTCGCGCATCTCGATGATCGACGCGTCGAACTTTGCGCCGGGCACTGCATATCTGGCAGCGAATCGCTACCAGCTGGATGATCTCAAACCGTATCTGTACAGAACCAACGACTTCGGCGAGACGTGGACGCCGATCACCAACGGCATTCCGCCGACGGAATTCACGAGAGTCGTGCGTGAAGATCCCGAGCGTGCGGGTTTGCTGTACGCGGGGACTGAGCGCGGAGTGTGGGTATCCTTTGATGCTGGCGGAAGCTGGCAGACGCTCAGGCGCAATCTGCCCATCGTCCCTGTGCATGACCTTGCGATCAAGGAAGGCGATCTCATCGCCGCGACTCACGGGCGCTCGTTCTGGATACTCGATGACCTTTCCGCGCTGAGGCAGATGCATCCGGAGATCACCCACTCTGCCGCGTATCTCTTCAAGCCGCGCAACGCGTACCGAGCGGGATTCGGCGGCGGCGGGGGAAATGGTGCGGCGGGTGGACACCCGTCTGGCGCAAACCCGGCGTCGGGTGGAGTCGTGTACTACTGGCTTGCACAGCCTCGTCAGGTCGTAACGATGGATTTTCTCGATTCGCAGGGAAAGGTGATCCGGAGCTTTACCAGCAACCAGGACCCCATCGCAGCTGCCGATTCCGTCCGCGGTGACAGCGTGAATACCGCGCGCAACGACAGTATTCGACGCGCTGGCGGTACGCCGGACACTGCGACAAAATCGGAAGCGCGCGGCGAAGAAACGCCCGCGGGTGACGACGGTCCACCGCGCCGTCCACCACCGCCCCGTGTCGCAAACAAGGCCGGGCTCAACACCTTTGCCTGGAATCTCCGCTACCCCGACGCCTCCGTGTTCGACGGCATGATCCTCTGGGCCGGCGGCACGTCGGGCCCGGTGGTTCTTCCAGGCAGTTACACGGTGCGCATGACGGTAAATGGCCAGAGTTACCGGCAGCCGCTCACCGTGGTGAAAGACCCTCGCAGCACTGTCAGCGACGCCGACCTTCGCGAGCAATTTAATTTCCTGATGCGTATTCACGACAAGACGAATCAGGCGAACGACGCTGTGAAGACAATTCGAAACCTGAAGGCACAGCTCGCCGATCGGACCAGAAGAATGCCGGCGGATAAGGGCGCAGCGTTTGCGACCAACACCAAGTCGTTCATCGATCGACTCTCCGCGATCGAGGCGGAGATCTATCAGGTGAAGAACCAGTCCGGTCAGGATCCGCTCAACTACCCCATCAGACTGAATAACAAGATCGCCGCGCTGTCGGGCGTAGTTGGTGGGACGGAAGCGAAACCGACCAGCCAATCGTATACGGTTTTCAACGATCTCTCTGCGCAGCTCGATCGACAGCTCTCGGCGATGCGTGGTTCGTTCATCGTCCTTTCTCCGATCAACGCCTCGCTCAAGGCGCAGGGACTTCCTCCGATCGTGCCGAGCACCGAAGAGATAAAGAGTGGGCCGGCATCACCTGCCCTTTCCGGAAACGATGAAGACCAGGTCGAGAAATAGCATCATGCGCACGCGCGAGCTGCTTCTGCTAGTCGCCGCGGGCGCCGTAGTGGCGACAGGTGCGTGTGATCGCAACGGCCAGGGTGAGAACCGAACGCGCATCAACGTGCTCGACTCCGCATTCACCCAGTCGTGGCAGACGATGCAGGACACGGGGATAGTGTATCGCATTGAGGTGATCTCGCCGCTCGGCGTCGACACGATTCGCAACGTCATACCTCCCGCGCCAGTCGTCGTCGGAGATACCCTGGTGATCGGTCTCATCCAGACTTCGGAAGATTCCTCCACACCGCAGCGACAGATCTTCCGTGCGAGACTTGGACAACACCGGATCGAGACGAAGCCGATGCCCGCGGACGTCTGGGCTTCATATGAGGACGTCCTCGTTTCCCCGGACGGGCACTACATCGCCTACGTCGGCGAGGACACGACTCCCGAAAACCCCGGGACGTATGCCGTGGTCCGAGACCTCGCGAACGGATTGATCGTAGCCAAGGGCCCGGGTGGCGGAGGATGCGATTGCGACGAGGATTTCAATCATGCGCGCTGGTTTCCCCCCGACAGCTTCGAGATCGCCGTCGCGCACACGAACACCAAGGGCGGGTGGGAACGTTTCTCCGGAAAGGCGTCGACGCGACGGATCCACATCGACAGCCTCACCGACGAGCCGGACTGGCACTGATCGATGATGAGTTCGACTAGACGGGCCAACGATGCCATTGTTATGGGGACCGTTCCTGTAACCGTAGCGGCCGCCTATTCGTATGGTCCTGCTCGGCCCTGAACTTCCTCGTTCCCAGATATGGCGATGCAAAACGCGACAGCACCTCAAGCACCTGCCGCCCCACCCGCAAGCCCGGCCAGACCCACGATAGTCGTCACCGACGCACCTGGCGCGGGGACATTCACGATTACGACGCCTATGTCGGGACGCGAGCTGAAGGCACTGCAAGCGCAGAGGGAAGAGCTCTCCAACCAGCTGCAGTCGGTAGACGGCCGTCGCTCCAAGCTGCTCAGCCAGCTGAGGCAAACCGGAGATCCAACTGCCGTGAAGGGACTGGAAGATCGGCTGGCGCTTCTGGATAAGCGCCAGCTGCAGCTCGAGTCGGATCTCGCTACCACTGGTCAACAGCTCTCGAGTACGCCCGCGGGACTGATCGCGGGCACAGCGACTCCTGTGTTCGCGGGATTGGGATCGGGCCAGGTCGTGGCGATTTCGATCATCGGGATGATTTTCGTCGCAGGCCCTCTCGCTGTAGGGTTTGGGAGATCTCTCTTCAGAAGGTCAAACCAGCCGGCCGTTCCGCCGCAAGCTCTCACCGAAACTGCCCAGCGATTGGAACGACTCGAGGGTGCGGTCGACTCGATTGCCATCGAGATCGAGCGAATCTCCGAAGGCCAGCGTTTCGTGACCAAGCTGTTGTCCGAGGGACACAATGCGCCTTCACTCAGCGCGGGACAGCGCTCTCCCGATGCTGTGAGATCGGTCAACAAGCCGTAGCATGATCTAGAGCGCAAAAGAAAAGAGCGCACCATTT
>JAXDME010000006.1:0-2586 GCA_034666285.1 Gemmatimonadaceae bacterium
GCACCGTTCCGACATCCAGCTGCTCAGCGGGCGCGCCGATGGTAGTGGTGGGAGATGCAGGGACTGGTGCGTCGCGGAGATGCGGATGAAGCTGTTCGAGTTGACGCACCTTGCCATCGGCTCCCCAGCGCAGATAACCGTAGCGTGCATCCTGCAAATAGACGCGGGCAATCTTCTCGAACCCACGCGTCGCGTAGAAGTGGGCAGCTAGTTCGTTGGCAAGCGCCTCATTGTGAACAAAGCCGTTGGCGCGGGCCGAACGGATAGCTTCTTCGTAGAGGCGCTCAGCATCAAGCGTCCGGTCTTCGAGGCGAGCGATTTCGGCGGCGACCAGGGCCGCACGGTTCGCGAAATTCTCGGGGCAGTTCTCCGCCCACATCTCCAGCTGCTTGTGATGGGCGCCCAGCGCCTCCAGATCGCGGGCTCGTTCGCCGGCTGATGCCAATTCGTAATGTGCTGCGCGCGCGAGTGCGCCATAAAAATGGTATTCGGCCACTTCAAAGAATGAGGGCGACGTCCACAGAAGCTGCTGCGCCTTCGATGCTGCCTCGATAGCGGAAACATAGTCGTTGGCGTAGACGCGCGCTTGCAGTTTGCGGACCCAATACCAGCATTCGGGAAGCGCCAAACGTGAATCACTCTGCAAATGGTCTTCGAACTGGCTTTCGTTGAACCGTTCATCGTTGAAGTATCCGAATTTTGGCGTGAGGCCGCGCAGAGTTCGGATCAGCCCAAGCTGCGCGGTAATAATATCGATAACGAGACCAAACCGCGCCTTCCGCGCGAAGTCGAGTCCATTTTCGGCTTCATGCTGCGCGTCGCCGAGCGGATCACCGGTTGCAAGAAGATTCGTGTTTAGGTTGTTGCAGCTGTAGGCTGCGAAAGTGAGGTCGCCGATTTTGTTTGCGACGTCGAAGGCGCGACGAACCAAATCCCGGCCGGTTTGGATATGCCTCGTCCAGGGCATAACAAGATTCCCAAAGGACATGTAGGCACGGGCTTGGTAGCGATGCAGTCCACGTTTCTCCACCAGATCGTGGCCAAGCCTGCCGAATCGAAATCCAGTCCGGTAATCGCCAAAGTGCGGTCCGAGAATCATGCCAAGCCAGACATAAGCGAAGCACGACCCATCGCTGTTACCGTGCTCAAGGCTCAGATTGACCATCCGGCAGATCACGAGCGAGAGCAGGTTTTCGTCGGTAAACAAGGCCGGCGTCACGACCTCGGTCAGAACATCGAGAGTCGAGCGGACCTCGGGATTGCTCATCAATGGCAACTCGACGAGTTCCTCTATGGAGCGGTTCGCGACCTGTTGCCATATCCGATCGTATTCGTCCCGGACCTCTTGCGCTTTCGGATGCGGCGACCAGGTAACACCGCTCCTTTGGAGGTATTCAAGGCATACCTCCACGCCACGGTCGGTCCGATCCAAGGTGGTGTACAGCGTTAGCCGCAAGCATGCCACGGCGGCGATGTCGACGAGGTTTCCGGCGCGGTGGGAAAGCATGATGAGCCGTTCTTCCGCCGCCGCCAGATCGGCGGTCAGCAGCTCGCAATCGGCCCGGTGGTACTCGATCGAAAAGGTGAGCCCGTATTGCCGCTCCCAACTGTCCTCCGTCAGCAGTGCGCAGCCGGCAGCGAGATAGCTCAGCGCCGAAGCATAGGCCGTTGAAGTCTTCGCGCGCTTGCCTGCGATAAGATTGAGCTCGGCGATCCGGTCGCGCTCTTCCCGAGAATGGATCAGCGTGGCTCCGCGGTTGAGCTGATTCACGATCTCGAAGATCTTCTCCTCTAGCTCCTCCGGCGGTGCTTGTGATGCAAGCACTCGGCCAATCCGAAGATGTGTCGCCACCCGCTCGCCTTCAGGGATAAGCGCGTAGGCCGCCTCCTGAACGCGGTCGTGGAGGAACGCGTAGGAACCGTCCAGGCGGAGTACCAGCCCCGTCCGGGCAGCCTCCCAGAGCGCCGTGTGGATCTCCTCTTCGGATATCCCGCGAACCAAAGTCAGGGTGGCGATCTCGGCGACATTCCCCAGACAGGCGAGTTGCTTGAGTCCTTGCTGCGTCGTGTCGGACAAACGCTTCAGCTTTGCGGCCATGAAATCCACCACGTTGTCGGTGTAACCTTTGGCGCGGATGCGCGCCAAGTCCGAGGTCCAAGCCGCCGTGCCAGCGTCGAGTACGAGGAGCCCTTCCTCGGCCAGCCCCGTGAGGAATTGAATCGCGAAGAACGGATTGCCGCCAGTTTTCTCGTGCACCAGCTGCGCCAGAGGGTGCGCGGAATCCCGACTGCAGTGCAGCGATTCGACCACGAGTCGATCGACATCGTCGAGATCGAGGGGCGCCAGCACAATCTCCTGCATCGTCGCTCCCGCCTTGCGGATAGCTTCCAGCGTTCGCATGAGCATGTGAGACAGAGTGACCTCATTGTCCCGGTAGGCCCCGACCAGCAACAAGTGCCGCACTTCCGAGTGCGTAACCAGATGCTCAAGGAGGTCGAGCGTTGCTGTATCCAGCCATTGCAAATCATCGAGAAACAGCGCGAGCGGGTGTTCCTCGTGCGCGAACACCCCGAGGAAACGCCGGA
>JAXDME010000007.1:0-28032 GCA_034666285.1 Gemmatimonadaceae bacterium
GAGACGCGGCGAGCTCGTGGTCAACCGCCGACGTTGAGCGACCTGTAGTCCGGATATGCAGACCGAGAGCCACAGCACTCCCACAGCGTAGCCCGCGATCACATCGCTGAAGTAGTGGACGCCCAGGCACAGCCTGCTCATCCCCACTGCGATGACGAGCACGGCTGCCGCAATCGCGAGCCGGAGTCGACCCCGCCGGCTTTCAACCCAGGTGGACCCGATCACGTACGCGAGCATTCCGTATCCGACCAGCGATCCCAGAGCATGACCGCTCGGAAAGCTGAAGGTCGTGCCGTACAGAAACTCCGCTGCCGCAAGCGGCCTCGGCCGCCTGATGACGTTCTTGAGAACGATTGTGAGCAGACCGGCGCCACCGAAGGCCGCGATCCATGCGGCGAACATCACCCACTTTCGGCGCACGAGCAGAAACAGAGCTCCGCCGGCCCCGACGATCCCCATTGCCACCGGAGAACCGAGTGCGCTGACAACACGGAAAATATTGTCGCCGAGCGGTGTCGCGTGGGCTCTGAGCAGCGTGGTCACGGTGAGATCGAACTTGGTCAACGGATCGTGATGGACCACGTCCTCCGTGACGGCTGCGAACAGCCAGACGGCGCCAAGGCTGAGAAGAAAACCGATCGTCAAATGCAGTCCGAGATACTCGCCGCGCACGAAGCGCGCGGCAATGAATCTGGCGAGTTGCGGATGACGCACGCGAAAGCGCGCCCAGTACCACGAAACGCGCTCGGCGAGAAATTCACGGTTGGCGTTGAACCACCGCCATCCAAGCCACAGCGTGACGACGAGTGCAATCAGCAACACTACCGCGAGACTCGCCTGTCCTATGTAGCGCTCGAGCAGCGGCAGGCTTCGTCCAAACACGTAGCCCAGGGTTCCGAAGAGAGTCGCCCAGGTTATCCCTCCGGCCACGTTGTACAGGGTGAAAACGCGGTACGGCATCTCCGCGGTTCCGGCGAGAAGCGCCGCCCAGGTTCTGAGGAGCGCGATGAATCGGCCGAAGAAAACCGCCTTCGAGCCGTGGCGGTCAAAGAACGAGCGAACTCTGTCGAGCTTGTGCTCGTCGAAATGGACGAAGCGTCCATAGCGCTTGAGAAGCGCCAGCCCTCCGAGCCTTCCTATCCAGTAACCGGCGGCGTCGCCGACAATTCCACCCGCCGCTGCAATTGCGATCACCCACCAGATAGATAGATGGCCAAGAGCGGCGAGCGCGGCGGCGGTTACGAGCACCGTCTCGCCGGGCAAAGGGATGCCGAGGCTCTCGACGGCAACAAAAAGAAACAGGACCGCATAGCCGTAGGATTCGACGAGCCGCGTTACTGAGCTATGCACGCCGGGAATCTAGCTAACCACCTGTGTCTGGGAAATCTGGCGGCGCTCGGAACAGTGTCCTAGCTTGGCATCGTGAGCCATCGCTTTGTTCCCATCGTCGGCCTGGTTTGGCTTCCCGTGCTTGCGGCGTGTGGCGCGGCGCCGCCACCGCGCGCGGACACGAGTTCAGCGCCCCCACCGCCAGCCGTAACAAAGCGCGCAGCCTCGACTCACGACTGGACGCGATTCGGTTGGGACGTCGGCCGTTCCAGTGCGTCGACGGACGCGACCGGTATTACAGCCGCGAACGTCGCCACGCTGAGTCGGCAGCAAGTGACGCTCGACGGAACTGTGGATGCATCGCCGATCTATCTGCACGGCGTGCGTGTGAATGGTGGCACGCACGACGTCTTCTTCGTCACGACGACGTACGGGAAGACGCTCGCGATCGACGCCGACAACGGAACCATCCTCTGGCGGTTCACGCCGAGCGGATACGATTCGTGGGCGGGATCGAGGCGAATCACGAATTCGACGCCGGTTGCGGATCCTGGCCGTGAGTTCATCTACGCTGCTTCGCCTGACGGGCACGTGCAGAAGCTTGCCGTTGCAGACGGCCGCCCGGTATGGAGCACTGCAATCACGACTCTCCCGGAGCGGGAGAAGATTGCATCTCCGCTGAACTTTGATCGCGGTCGGGTGGTCGCAACTACCGGCGGCTATATCGGGGATGCGCCGCCGTATCAAGGCCATGTTGCGATTCTCGACGCCGCGAGCGGACGGCTCGTTCACATCTGGAACTCGCTGTGCAGCGATAGACTCGCGCTGATCGATCCCCATTCGTGCGCCGAGAGTGGAAATGCGATCTGGGGCAGGGCGGGTGCGGTGATCGATTCGACGTCGGGAGACATCTACGTTGCCACCGGGAACGGCAAATGGGATGGGCGCACGAACTGGGGCGATGCCGCGATCGCGATCGACTCGAGCGCGACGAAGATCATCGACAACTACACACCGGCGAACACCGAGGATCTGAGCGCGCGCGACGCGGACCTCGGCTCGACTTCGCCCGCGCTCTTGGGTGGAGGGTACGTGGTGCAGGGCGGGAAGGATGGATCGATGCGGCTGCTGCAGTTTGGGCGCACCCGCGGATCCACGCCTCGCCGCGGCGGGGAAGTGCAGGTGGTGTCGACACCGTCGGGTACTGATTTGTTCACCGCACCGTCCGTCTCGCACGTTGGGGGAAAGACCTGGCTCTTCGCAGCAGACAACGGCGGGACAGCTGCGTGGACTTTCAGTGGCGGACGACTGCAACAGCTATGGCACAACGGAAACGGAGGAACGAGTCCCGTGATCGCCGGCGGACTTCTCTATGTATACGACCCCGGTGGCTCGCTACGAGTTTATGTACCGGAGACAGGGCAGCAGATCACCGTATTGAATTCTGGTGGGGGCCACTGGAATAGCCCGATCGTGGTCGACGGCCGCATCGCACTTCCGGAAGGGAACGCGAATCGCCACCAGACGACCGGCGTACTCGATATCTGGCGGCTTCGCTAACCATTACGGGGACGTTGGTTACGCGCAACGGGATCCAGGTTCAAAGGTCGACCGGATTTGACGGATTTAACGGATCAGGCTGATTTACTCACTAAGGCGTAACAGATCGCTTGAGTAGCGCGAGATGTTTCTGTTTGTTTGTTCTCTCGTAGGAACGATCTCGCTGCGCTAATAGCATCCCGAGCGGCAGTTCCAAAAACATCCCGGCCCGCGAAGCCGCGCCGTCCCGCCAATCGGAGCGATCCGATCAATCAGTCAAATCCGCCAAATCCGTATATCGTAAGAACCTAGATGCCTGCCGGAGCGGCCCTCTAGATGTACCGCATCCACCTAGACGGAGCCGTCGCCTTCCTTTGCTCGTACCACCGGCAGGGGAAGTAGAGCCCGGCAACCACCACGATGAAAGTCGCGTAGAGCAGCGACAGACTCCACATGTAGCCTTCGGGAGGGGGCGGGTTCATCATCGGATGATTCGCGACCAGCCACGGGTTCACTCTTCCTTCGCGCACCAGCGATACGATCACCGCCGCCAGGTGGATCGCCGGAATGTGTAGCAGATAGTAGAACATCGGCACCCGGCCAAATGTCGCAAAGATCTCCCCGATCTTGCCTCGTGCGCGGTCGGCTAGCGGCAGCAAAAGAATTATGGGGCCGAGCGTCATCAGCAGGAATTGCAGCGACGCCGGATACTTGGTTGTGTTGATAAAGCGAAACAACGTCGGCATCTGCGTGGGCTCGCTCACGTGCCAGTGCCGCGGATCCCCGTAGACGTCGACCGTCCTGAGTAGAACGAAGAGCACGACAGCCGACGCGCCGAGCGCAACGCAAAACCTGTCGCGACGTGGCTGCTCGAGCGTCATCACCGCTCCAAACGCGTAACCAGCCGCCATCACGCCGATCCACGGCACTATCGAGTAGAGCACCATGAGGGTCGGGCCATTCTGCCCGAGCTGGATGGGCCCGCCGAAGTAGAGAATCTGCCACAACCAGCTCAAAGAACTCTGCTCGATCGCTGTTCGGGTGGCGTCCGACATGAAATCCATCGTGTTGTGGAGCGCGATCACACCGACTCCAAACGCTCCGATTGCTGGCATCGGCAGCCAGACAATCGCGGCGAGCAGGACCATGGACCAGCCAAGCATCCAGATGACCCCGGCCAGCAGGTAGTGGCCGAAATCGAAGTTGAAGGTCCACGCGACGCGAATGACGGTGAGCTCGAGCAGCACCAGTATCAAGCCGCGCGCGGCGAGATATCGCGAGAGGGCTTTGCGATCGCCAAGTCTCTGTCCAAGGAAATACGCGGACGTCCCCGAAAGAAATGCAAACGCCGGCGCGACGAAGTTGGTAATCCACCGCGTGAAGAACACACCCGGTTTCGGCCCGCCCGGCGGTACGCCGGCGTAGACGCGGACGTGATCGATGGCCATGAGCACCATCGCCACGCCGCGCGCGACGTCGATCGAACGTATGCGCCGGGCAGTTTGCATTGCGCCGGCGCTAGTCTACTTGGGCGCGCCCAGGAACAGCTGGAACGGACCTTCCCCATGCAACTGGATTACCGTGACGCTTCTTCCCGCGCCGCCAAAGTGCGGATGCCGCGGCGGCACGTAAAGGAAATCGCCGGGAGAGTAGGTACGAACCGTCGTCCAGTCGTTGGTGCTTCCCATGCCGAGCATGAAGGTGCCCCACAATACGGTGAGGTGCTCGCCGCCTGGATGCCAGTGAACCGGGAATTTGTATTCGGCGGGAAAACGCAGGCGCAGGACGTAATCGCCTTTCGCGGCGGGATTGCCGTGCAGCACCGCGATCTTTACGCCGGGGTCGAATCCGGGTGAGGTGAAGTCAGTCCACGTGATTCCTGCCGCCGGCGTAACCTGCATGTCGGGGCTGTCCATCGAGACGTCGCTGGCTGCAGCCGCGTTCGGGAACGGCGTCGAGCTCACGGTGGCGTCGGTCGCGACGCGCCATTGCCCGTCGATCTTGTGCCAGACCGTCGTGTAATTCCCGCGATCGTTGATTTTGCCCTGCGGGCCGTCGAAAGACATCGTGTACGTTCCGTACTCGTTGGCCACGGTGGGGCTGACCACGTCGATGCTGGTCGGCACCCAGACTAGCGAGAGTCCCGGAAGATTGACGAGTCCGCTGTACGCGTTTCGAATGCCGGCCGCGCCGGTAGCGGCCGGCATATTGGACGTCAGCGATATCGCGTCGGGCGCATGAAGAGCGACAATTCTTTCGACGTCCCGCGCGGCGATGGCGCGTTGCCAATCGTTTCCGAGACTTCGAATCGTTTGCGCGTCGGTCGATTGATTGACGGTCGCGGATGCGCACGCTCCCAGTGCAATGAGTCCAAGTGCGATAGCGAGTTGCATTTGGGTCTTTCTCATTCTTCGCCTCCTCATCGGGTTGGGCCTTCTGAGTCCGGAAAAAAACTGGATCAGGCTGGTTCCGGGAGCAAGGGTTCTCCCGGAAAGGCATCTAGGATGGAAGGTTGTCCGGATTTGGCGGATTGAACGGATTAACTCGATTGGATCGGCCGTTCGGACAGATCTCTCGGTGGAATGCGGCCTTGGGACCAAAGTGTAAAAGGAGTCCCACCTCGAGATTTGTGGCCCGGAGGTAGTTGTAGAGCTGACGAACTGCGAACTCGCTCAGTTTCGCACCGGCTTTGGTCTCCACGACCACTTTATCGTCCACGATCATATCAACGCGCTGAATTCCAAGTTCCTCCCCTTTGTATGCCACTCGGGCCCAAACTTCGCGCGACACACGATGCCCGCGCGCCAGGAGCTCGCGCTCCATCGCCATTACATAGAGATGCTCGAGGAACCCGAATCCAAGGTTGTTATAAACCTCGAAAAATGCCCCAATCACAGATCGGGTCAGGGTTTCTTCAATCAAGTCTCGACGCGCCACACTCAAACAATGGGGTGAAAATTCCAACAACAATCATCAAACTCCGGCACTCGGATACCAAATCCTCACGGGACCGATCCGACCAATCAGTTTAATCCGCCAAATCGGTACATCCTCAGAACCTAGATGCGTCCTGCGCGCCCCCGCTCTATTTTTATGGAGCCACACGTGAGGATGATATGAACACGCACCAATCCATGATGACCGAAGCGCTCCGGCGCTGGCGCATCATTCCCGTCATCAGAATCGAAGACGCCAGCAATGCCGTGCCGCTCGCGAGCGCGCTGCTAGCCGGAGGGTTGCCCATCGCCGAGATCACTCTCCGCACTCCGGTCGCTCTCGACGCACTTCGCCGAATCACACAGGAACAGCCCGAGATGTTCGCCGGGGCCGGTACTGTGCTCAATGTCGCCCAGGCGCGGCAGGCACGCGATGCCGGAGCGCACTTCGTCGTGTCACCAGGGTTCAATCGAGCCGTCGTCGATTACTGTCTCGAGAACGACGTCCCCGTTTACCCGGGCGTCGCCACCGCAACCGAGATCGAAGCGGCGCTCGAAGCGGGACTCAAGCTGCTCAAGCTCTGGCCCATCGACACGCTCGGGGGCGACGACTACCTCGAGCTGCTGTCGGGTCCGTTTGGCGGTGTCGAGTTCAACCCGAGCGGCGGAGTCACCGGCGCCAACTTCGAGAGCTACCTCGCGCTCAAGAACGTCGTCGCCTGCGGCGGATCGTGGATGGCGCCACCGGATTGGATTGCAGCCCGGCAGTTCGAGAAGATTCGCACCGGCGTTCGGGATGCAGTGAGACGGGTTACACTGCTCGGGCCGGTCAAGAGACGCTCGTCGGAGACCTCCGCTTTCCAGGACGCGGTATCGCCCAGGTGATCCCCGGCGAGCGGCTGCCGACGCTCGATGAGCTGGAAGCGGCGGCCGCTCTCATCTACAAGTCGATGCCAGCCACACCGCAGTACCGGTGGCCACTCCTCGAGGCGAGGGTCGGCACGACCGTATGGGCGAAGCACGAGAATCATGCGCCGACCGGCGCGTTCAAGGTGCGCGGCGGGCTCGTCTACCTCGAACGCCTTCTGCGCGGAGGGAAAAGACCAGCCGGTGTCGTGTCGGCCACCCGCGGTAATCACGGTCAATCGATCGGCTATGCTGCCCGCCAATACGGCGTCACCGCCGCGGTCGTCGTGCCCCACGGAAACAGCTCTGACAAGAACGCAGCGATGCGAGCACTCGGCGTCGAAGTGATCGAGGACGGTCACGATTTCCAGGATGCCAACGTGATCGCCGACGAAGTTGCGAAGAAACGCGGTTGGCACCGGTTCCCATCGTTCCATCCACTGCTGGTGTGCGGTGTCGGAACCTACGCGCTCGAATTGTTCAGGGCCGCGCCCGAGATCGACACCATCTACGTCCCCGTAGGAATGGGGAGCGGCGTCTGCGGCGTCATCGCCGCGCGCGACGCCATGGGACTCGACACCCGAATCGTTGCTGTCGTCTCCACGAAGGCTCCCGCCTTCGCGCTGTCATTCGACCGGGGAGAGCCAATTTCTCACGAAGCAACCACGGCAATCGCCGACGGAATGGCGTGTCGCACTCCCGACGCATCTGCGTTGGCGATCGCTCGACGCGGCGTCGAGCGGGTGGCGCAGGTGAGCGACGACGAAGTGAAGTCGGCGATGCGTGCTCTCTTCACGGATACGCACAACGTCGCTGAAGGCGCGGGTGCCGCTGCGCTCGCGGCATTGATGCAGGACAGAGAATCGATGCGCGGACGGACAGCCGCCATTGTGCTCACCGGCGGCAACGTCGACTCCGCGATCTACTCCCAAGTCATCACTTAACGGCTTCCCGATCACCAACCAGACAAATGACACATTACCTGTGGCTCGTATGGAACGACATCTTCGTTCCCGGCGTTCCGTTGCTCGAGAAAACCATCCGCACTCTGGTCGTCTATGTGGCCGTACTGCTCGGCCTCAAGCTCGCCGGCAAGAGGGAGCTGTCGCAGCTCAACCCGTTCGATCTCGTCGTCCTGCTGCTGCTCTCGAACACGGTCCAGAACGCGATCATCGGAAATGACAATTCGATTGTCGGCGGGTTGTGGGGCGCGGCGGTGCTGCTACTCACCAACCATTTTCTCGTCCGCTACCTGTTCAAGTCCGGCCGACTCGACGCAGTGGAGGGAAGTCCGGACGTGCTCGTCTCCGCCGGCAAGATCATGCACGATCGGCTCGACGAAGAGATGATTACCGTAGCCGAGCTGGAGGCCGCGGCGCGCCGGCAGGGAATCAGATCGATCGCAGACATCGAAGAGTGCAGGCTGGAGACAGGCGGAGCGCTGACGTTCGTCCCCAAGCTTCCAACCCCCGAGGACACGCAGCACAACGAGGTGGTCCAGCGGCTCGAGGCAATCGAGCGGAGGCTGGAGATGCTCGCGGCCCGCTAGGAAATCACGCGGACTTTCTTCTTTTCCTCGCGGTCCAGGTATACAACAAGGGCAACGATGACCAGAAGAAAAACCACGCTAACCGGGATGGTGCCGAGTCCAAGGCCGCCTTCGTCTTTTGGCGCCGTAAGCAGATCGCCCATCGAGGCTCCAAGCGGACGAGTCAGGATGTAGGCAAGCCAGAAGGCGAGCACTTCGTTCATCCACCCGAAGCGGTACGTCGCGTAGATGATGGCGATTGCCGCGGCGAACATCACTCCCGAGAGGGCGTAGCCCAGGCCGAGCCGTTCCGAGAGAAGATCTCCGCCCGAAGTGCCGAGCGAGAACGTAAAGAGGATAGCCGCCCAGTAAAACAGCTCTCTCCTCCGCGTGTAGATGGTATGAACCGAAAGTGTCCTCTCGCTCATGTACCAGAACACGAAGACGCCGATCAGACAGATTGCGAAAATGAACGATGTGATCGTGAGCGGGACGCCCAAATTGTCGACGAGATTGTCGGAGATGAGCGTGCCAACGACACTGATGAACACGACCACGACCCAGTAGATCGCCGGCACGTACCGTCTCGCGCGAAGCTGAAAGACCAGTGAGATCAACAGCAGGACGGCCATTACGTAAGACGTGACGACGGTGCCCAGCTTGAACGTCGTAGACAAAACATCCGCGGCGGTCTCGCCCACTGTCGTCGCCAGGATCTTGAGAATCCAGAATACGATGGTGACTTCGGGAACCCTGTTGATCAGTCTTCCGAAGCGTGTTTCCTGTGTTGCTTCCAAGGCGCGTTCCGGGTGAAGTGACGCGTGTCCTAACGCACGATGCATTCCGCGTTCATGACGATGTAATCTCCGCGTTATCTTTCGCCGATGATTCGTCGCGGTCTCGTCGTCGTCGCGCTTACGGCCGTCGGGGCGTGCAGTCGCGGGGCCTACGCGCCACCGGTACCGCATCCGGAAAGGTTTGCGACTGATAGCGCGACCTGGGCGCTAGCCAGATCACTCGCGCCAGTGCTGTACCTCCAGCGCGACGAGCCATTTCCGCTTGACCGTGTCGCCGCCGTTGTCCATCCCACCCGGCCGATCATCGCGTATCACCTGCTCTGGCGGCACGACGTGAACGGCCAGTGGGTTCCGTGGGCGAAGCCGTCCGACGAAGAGGTGGTTTGGATCGGCTACGATCCCAGCACTCGCGCGCCAACCGATATCTGGACGTACTGGCACGGCTCGGTGTTACACACGCCGTGGCGGGACAAAGGCCGGACAGCGGTAGACGTGCAATGGGGTAAGCACGGGTCGATGCCGCACGGCACTATCCTGAGCGACCTGCCGCCGAACAAGACCCTCAATTCCTTCTACGTCTACGAGATAGCGCTCGTCCCCGACATCATCCTCGGCAAACTCGTTCACGGGGGACCTTGGGGTTTCTTTCACAGCTTCAACCGCTACAGAGATTTCTCAAAGGTTCTGCCCATCGCTGACAAGCTAAACGCCGTCGTGAAGACGGAGGACGCGCGCGAAGCGTTGCATGTCGTATTCGGACGCATCTACTCGAACAAGAGATGGTGGCCCTGACCTAACGCACACGCTTGAGTGACTAGTCAGCTGTTTGTACGCAAACAGCTCAAAAGAAAGCTCTTGCCCGGACTTCCGGCGCCCCCGATATTGCCGCGCGTCGCAAACCGGGAGGCAATGGATGGCGCGCCGATGTACGCTGCTTGCGCTACTCACGTTTTCCGGCTCGCTCGTCGCGCAATCGCCGCCGCGCGCCACACGAGGCGCAGCCGCGATTCCCGCCCGCGCCACGAGCTCCCCGAAAGCAGAAAGCTCGAACCCTCCGATTCTCGTAAATACCTCCAGGCTCCCGAATACCGTGGAGGTGAGCATCACCGCCGCGATCGCAACGCTCTCCCTGCAGCCGGGCGTCACGAGCGAAGTTTTCGCCTACAACGGCAGCGTTCCCGGCCCAACACTCGATGTGAGAGAAGGCGATCACGTCATAGTGCATTTCCGAAATAATCTTCCGGAGCCGACGACCGTTCACTGGCACGGGATTCACCTTCCGTTTGAATCGGATGGCAGCCCGTTCCATCCGATCAAGCCCGGCGAAACGCACGACTATGAATTCACCGTTCGTCCCGGAACGGCGGGCACTTATTGGTATCACCCGCACCCCGATCATCGAACTGGTTTTGCGATAGGGAAAGGTCTGTTCGGCGGAATCGTGGTACGCGCCGCGAATGATCCGCTCCCGCCGATGGCGGACAAGCTGATCATCCTCTCCGATAATCGGTTCCTCAAGGATGGGATGATCGACTTCCCCGATCCCATGTCGCACCACGGCGGGGTCGACGAGGAGAACGGTCGCGAAGGCCCCGTGCTGTTCGTCAACGGCCACGTCATGCCGACGATCTCGATCCGCAGTGGCGAGACGCAGCGGTGGCGAATCGTCAACGGATCCGCAGGAAGGATTTACCGTATCGCGCTTCCCGGGCGCTCGTTGATTCAGGTCGGGAGCGACGGTGGGTTGTTCGAGAAACCTGTCGCGGTCAAAGACATCGTCCTCGCCACCGGAGAGCGCGTCGAGATCCTCGTGCGCGGTACCGATCCGCCCGGCACGAAAACCACTCTGCAGAATCTTCCCTACGATCGGTACGCGCCGCAGACGAGGCCAACCGATTGGAACACGACGCTCGATCTGCTGACGCTGCAAACAACGGATGAACCTCCGATGACTCCCGTTGCGATTCCCGCAATGCTTCGGAAGATCATTCCCCTCGACACGACCAAATCAACGGCCGTGCGCACGATCGTGTTCTCGCAGGGTCTCATCAACGGCAAGACGATGGACATGGCGCGGGTGGACGTTAGCTCGACCGTCGGAGCCACCGAGATCTGGGAGATCGAGAACATCGTCGGAATGGATCATCCATTTCACTTGCACGGCTTCCAGTTCCAGGTGCTCGATCGCGATGGAGTGCCCGAGCCGTACCGCGCCTGGAAGGACATGCTCAACATCCCCAAGCATACGTCGGCGCGCATCATCGTTCGCTACGACGACTACCCCGGAAAGTGGATGTTCCACTGCCACATCCTCGATCACGAGGACCATGGCATGATGGGAGTTCTCGAAGTCAAATAGCAACACTCAACGAGGAGTAAAGCGTGACGCTACCAACCGCGAGCCTGTCTCGATATTTGAGCTCGCTTGTCATCCTGGTGTTCCTTGCAGCGTGCACCGCGCCCCAATCCTCTGCCTCGTTCGCTGGCGCAGCTGGCAGCAACATGCAAACTGGTCAGGCGCGGCAGGACCAGATCGCGCGAGGCCGATTCGTCGTTATCACGCACGACTGCGGCGGCTGTCACGGCGGCGGCTCGAACCCCGCGGCAAACGGGTGGCTGGACGGCGTGCACGATACGATCAACGACGTGTTCCGCATCGGCCCTTTCGTGACGCGTCCGAAGAACCTGACTCCAGACAACGCCACAGGCATGGGTCGGATCACCGAGCGTCAGATCTTCAACGCGCTTCGCTACGGACTGCGCCCCGAGGAGACGCCTGACGTCGACATAACATCCGCCACGCCAGGACAGGGAAATTTCCCGTTGCACCCGCATTATCTGGCTATCCCGATGCCGTGGCCGGCGTGGCGTCAAATGCAGGAGCAGGACCTGTGGGCAATCGCGGCTTATCTGAAGCAGGGTGTGAAGCCATCGAGGAACCGGGTGCAGGACAGCGATGGTCCCCCGGATTTCTGGGCGAGCGAATACACCGTGGCCAAGATCGGCCCCGATCCCTCGGCCCCCTATCCTACAGCGAAGGAGAAGGGCGGACCGGAGAAGTAAGACGGCGCACCACGGGCTTCGCAACGCAGCACCACTGCTCGATGGTCTCGTCGTCCGCACGGTCCCATCCCTCGGGCACGGGAGCCAACCGCCTTTTCTCACCCACCGTCTCGAAGCAGAGCCAACCGTAGGCGAACTCCGCGGCCACTGGCGTGCGCGATAGTTTCTCCTCTCTCCTGTCGAGACCGCTGCGTCTCTCGGCCGTGTCCACTCTTGCTTCGTCTTCCACTCTACGGGCGGAAAACCTGCGCTCCGCGGCAGCGGGATGGACTTGCCACACATCCCACTTCTTGCCCTGTCGGTCCTTGAACTGTCGGTGTGTCAACCTGAACTACCGTGCTTCGAGGGACGCGCTCGATTCTTCGCGGACGATTCTTGGCGCCGCTGGTCTGGTAGGCCCGCTGCCCGCCCCGGTTCTCTCGGTGGCGAGCGCGATGTCGTCGAGATCCTCTGCTGTCAGCGCCAGTGTCGCGGCGCCGATCCAGCCATCGACCTGTTCTGCTGATCTCGCGCCGACGATTGCACCGGTGACGCCCGGCCACGCCAGCGTCCACGCGATCGCGACCGAAGACACGGTTGTATTATGGCGGCGCGCGATCGGGACCAGAGCATCGCGGAGCGCGACGTTTCTCTCCAGCTTGGGCGTCTGGAAATTCGCTGAACGCGGGCGCCAGTCGTCCGGCGCCATTTTCTTCACCCGCTCCGCGGAGAATGATTCAGTGAGAATGCCGGTCTGCATTGGGCTGTACACGATCACACCCGTACGATTGGCGCGGCACCACGGAATCTCCGCGGCGGCTGCCTCACGCTTGATGAGCGAGAAGGGCGGCTGGAGCGAGTCCACGTGCTGGACCGTGTCGACCTTCCTGAGCAGCGAGACGTCGAAGTTCGAAACACCTATCGCGCGCACTTTTCCCTCGGCCTGGAGCTGTACCATCATCCGCCAGGATTCCTCGGGCGCGGTCCCGGTTTCCTCGTCTGGCCGGTGGATCTGATAAAGATCTATACGCTCCACGCCGAGCCGGCGAAGTGATGCCTCGCATTCCTTGCGGATGGAGGCAGGCGTCAGGATCCGCCGCGCATCCTTCATCGGATCCTTCGGATCCCCGATCAGTCCGCATTTGGTGAACACATAGGGCCGGTCAGCTGCCGTGAACTTCTTGAGCAACCGACCGACGACTTCCTCGGAGTGGCCGAGCCCGTAAACCGCGGCGGTGTCGATCCAGTTGACGCCGAGCTCGAGCGCCCGCGTGATCGCGGCGAGCGACTGTTCGTCGTCCTGCGGACCCCAGCCGTACGCCCAGCCTCCTCCGCCAGCAGCCCACGCGCCGAACCCGACCGGGGTGATGTTGATGTCCGTGGTACCGAGCTGACGTGTGGGAAGTGTGGTGGGCATGGGCGGGAATTCCTTGGTCAATTAGCTGCGATGAGAAGACGTCTCACCTGCCATTGTTGTGCCCGCACCGCGCAGCCGCCGAAGGTGTTCAATCTCTCCGAGCTACTGTCCAACCGGCGAAGCTGTTTAGAATATTAGGGGTGAGTAAGACGGCACTAGAACCGAAAACGGAGCTTTGGCCGCGATTGCCGCTGGACGAGTGGTCCGCGACGCAGACGACACTGCACCGTTGGACGCAGATCGTCGGCAAAACGCGAATGACGCTTTCGCCGATGCAGAATCACTGGTGGCACGCCGCCCTCTATGTCTCTGCTCGCGGGCTCACCACCTCGCCAATCCCAACCGGCAGCGCTGCCTTCGAGGCTGAGTTCGACTTCGTCGACCACGCCTTGATGATCCGCACAAACGAGGGAGAGGTAGGCATAGTTCCCCTGGTGCCACGTTCCGTTGCCGACTTCTACGCGGATTACATGTCGGTGCTCCGCTCGCTCGGAATTGAAGCCAGCATCAGACCTGTGCCATCGGAGATGGCGGACACGATACCGTTCGCGGAGGATCGGACGCACGCTTCGTACGATGGCGATGCTGTCCGGCGATGCTGGCAGATCCTCGTACACGCCGATCGAGCGCTCAAGGAGTTTCGCGGAAAGTTCATCGGCAAATCGAGTCCGTCGCATTTCTGGTGGGGAGGGTTCGACATCTCGTGCACGCGCTTCTCCGGGCGTCGCGCCCCCCAGCATCCGGGCGGCATCCCCAATCTTCCCGACTGGGTGACCCGTGAAGCGTACTCGCACGAATGCATCAGCGCGGGGTGGTGGCCGGGAACAGTTGGGTCGCCGGTCGCAGAGCCAGCCTTCTACGCGTATGCGTATCCGGAACCGGCGGGGTGCGATGTTGCTCCTATCAAACCCGCGACCGCGTACTACAACAACATGATGCGCGAGTGGATCCTGCCTTACGACAGCGTCCGCGCCTCGGCGACGCCCGAGCGCGATCTGAGAGAATTTCTGCAGAGCACCTACGAAGCCGCGGCTGATCTGGGAAAATGGGATCGCGCGAGCCTGGAGCGGGAACCGCTCCGCTAAGGCCGCTTTAAGGCGCGGGCACGTCGCGTGCACTCTTCCGTGACAGCGAACTCCGACGAGAATCCAATGGAAATCAAGTTCAGCCACGACGTAGATAACGTCCTGAAGGAAGCGAAGAAGCAAAACAAGCCTGTCCTCCTCGATTTCAGCGCCGCGCCTATGTGAAGTGGCTGTGCTCGGCTGGATGCCGAGGTGTGGCCGGACGAGCGCGTCGTGCGCTTCGTGAACCAGAACTTTCTGCCAGCGCGCGTGCACGTCAAAGACGATGCGGACGCGTTCCAGCGCTACGGCGAGAAATACAACGCGCACTGGACGCCGACGGTGCTCGAGCTCGACCCGAACGGCGAAGAGCAGTGGCGATTGGAGGGATTTCTTCCGCTCGATGATTTTCTCGGGCAGCTGATGCTCGGGCGTGCGCACATGGACTTCAAGCAGGGAAAGTGGGCGGATGCCGAAAAGAGATTCCGCGAGATAGTGGAGAAGCTTCCAAAGGCAGATGGCGCAGCCGAGGCGCTCTATTGGGCCGGAGTGTCGAAGTACAAAGCCAGCCACGACCCGTCGGCGCTCAAGGAAACCGCCAAGGCCTTCTCGACGCGCTACAAGGATTCGAGCTGGGCAAAGAAGGCGTCTATCTGGGCGTAGCGACGCGAGCTGAAGACTACGTGCGCGTTTTCGCCGCACGTTGGCCTTTGCTGCCGGCAATCGCGGAGCGCAACACTGCCTGTGCCGACTCCTTCATCAGCTCGACGGCCGCCGCCCTCGAGAGACGTCCGACGTCGGTGAGCCACACGAGCGCCTCGATTCCGGCGCCGGACCTGATCGCCAACGCGAGCCTGCGTATTTCGTGCTTCGACAGCCGACCGAGCAGAGGCGCCAGCGCATCCTCGAACCATCCGATCGCCCTCCCCCGACGCAGCGTCTGGTCGTCGTAGCCGCCTTCGCGATCCAGAGAAAGGCGCAGCGCCATACGCAACTGAGGCTCAGTGTCGAGCATGATGCGATGGAACTCCTCGAGCGCGGCACCAAGTCGCGCCGCCGGATCGTGCGGAGCATTGTCGGGGAGAAGGGATCTGCGGTCGATTTCCGGGTGGGCTGCGATCAGGAGAGCGCGTTGATTGGGGAAGTAACGATACGCGGCCGTCCGGGAGATCTCTGCTCGCGCTGCTGCCGATTCCACGGTCGGTGTACGCCCCTCGGCGACCAACTCACGCGTGGCTGCAATGAGTGCATCGCGGGTCCGCAGCTTCTGCCGGGTTCGACCCGAGCGCTCATATGGGATTGACATGCCCATGAAGGTACCATAGTCTCATGGGACTGTCATCCCATGAACGGCGCACCCATTTCGTTGGAGCCTCGCATATGTCGACCAGGACCGCAATCATCAGGGGAGATGGCGAGGGCGAGGCCGTTTGGTTCAACAACGATCTCTTTACGTTCAAGGCCACAGCCGAGGAAACCGATCAGGCGTTCACGCTTTTCGAGGAGCGCAGTCAACGCGGCAAGGTAACGCCGCTGCACCTGCACCCGAACGCTGACGAAACGTTCTGGGTAATCGACGGAGAGATTCTGGTCAGCGTCGACGGGGTGGAACGTACCGTGGAAGCGGGAGGAATCGCGTCAGTCCCACGAGGGATGCCACACGCCGTACTGGTTACGTCGGAGACCGCGCGCGTCCTGACCCTGGTGACTCCCGGATGCAGTGCGTTGGAGATGTTTTTCCGGGACGCGGGGGAGCCGGCTACGCAGCGCACACTTCCACCCAGCGTGCAATTACCCATGGAAAGGATTCGCGCCGCGGCAATTCGGCACGGCGCCGTCGTGATCCTCGGTCCGCCTCCATTCACCGCGACCGCCGGGCCTCACGCATAGGCAGCGAGGTCTAGGGCGAGGCTTCGGGCACACGGAATGACCTGACGCGCGATGCAAACGCACGCAGGGGGCTGGCGACACTAATCGGGCGGCGAGTATTGTCCCCGCATGACTGCCAATACGTCCTCCAGCTACCTTCGCCGACTCGGCGTATTCGACACGACGATGGTCGTGATCGGTGGCATCATAGGCGCCGGCATCTTTCTCAACCCCGCGATCGTCGCCCAGCGAGTCCATACCTCCGCGTTCATCCTCACCGCGTGGATCATTGGGGGCGGAGTAGCGTTGATCGGAGCGCTCGCGTTCGCCGAGCTGGGCGCGCGGCGACCCCAGGCCGGTGGCGGATATATCTACCTCACGGAAGCGTTCGGCCCACTCGCCGCTTTCCTGTATGGGTGGACGTTCCTCTTCATCATCAACAGCGGCGGGATCGCGGCAGTCTCGGTGACTTTCGCGCGGTACTCCGTCGACCTGTTCGGCATCTCGACGATCTATATCAAGCCGCTCGCCGCCGCGCTGCTCGTCACGCTCGCGGGCGTGAACTACTTCGGGATCAGATCGGGCAGCATCACCCAGAACATTTTCACGGTGCTCAAGCTCGCCGCGCTGGCGGTGCTCATTTTCGTAGGGGTGTTCCTGGCTCGAGGTGGCGCGAGCGCGACACCGCCAACAGAAACGATCCAGGGGTTCGGGGTAGTGCGCGCGCTGGGGATCGCGCTCATTCCGGTTCTGTTCGCGTATGGCGGGTGGCAGTACTCGAACAACATCGCCAGCGAGATCGTAGATCCCGAGCGGACGCTGCCGAAGGCGCTCGGGATCGGAATCGCCGTGGTGATCCTCGTGTACGTTCTGGCCAATGTCGCCTACATAAAGGCACTCGGTCCGACTGGACTTGCCACGAGCCTCGCCCCGGCTGCTGATACAATGCGCGTGGTAGTTGGCCCGTTTGGAGCCGCGCTGATGGGGATTGGCATCATCGCATCGACCATCGGGTTCGTAAACACCGGGATCCTTTCCGCGCCGCGCATGTTGCAGGCGATGTCCGCTGACGGGCTTTTCTTCGGGTTTGCATCCCGCCTCCATCCCAGGTATCGGACTCCGACCGGGGGGATCGTGATCCAGGCGGTGTGGGCCGTCGCGCTCGCGCTGTCGGGAACCTACGGACAGCTGCTCGACTACGTGGTGTTCGGCGACTGGATATTTTTCGGACTCATCGTGGCCACCATTTTCGCATACCGACGGCGTGATGCCGCAACTGGAATCACGCCCAGTGTCTTCCGAATGCCTGGATATCCAATCCTGCCGGCAGTCTTCGTCGCAATCGCAGCTTACGTAGTAGTCAGCGCCATCTGGTCCAACCCTCGCAACGCTCTGCTCGGAGCGCTCCTTATCGCACTCGGCGTCCCCGCCTTTCTGTTCTGGCGACGACAGCACACGCTCCGGACCGGGGCCGCGGCGTGACCAAAATCCGCGACAGCGAATACCTCGAATGGGCGAGGAGTCACGGGAATATCAAATACAGCCTCGCGCTCAGCGGCGTCCCACCGGTTGACGTGAGTCTGCTTTCACCATCGGTGGATGATTTCACGATGGTGGCGGACAACGAGTATGGCTGGCCTCCATTGCTTGAGCGGATAGCACACCGTTACGGCGTCGAACCCAGGAACGTAGTTCTCGCCCACGGCACGTCGATGGCAAACCATCTTGCTTTCGCGGCGCTGGTCGAGGCTGGCGATCATGTGCTCATCGAGCGCCCGGTTTACGATCCGCTCGTTGCCGTTCCCAGATACCTCGGGTGCGAGATCGGCTTCTTCGAGCGCCGCGAGGAGGACGGATATGCTCTCGACGTCGCTCGTGTGGAGGCTGCTCTCTCGCCTCGAACGCGCCTGGTAGTTCTGTCGAATCTCCACAACCCCACCGGCGCAGTGGTGAGCCGGGCAGCGCTCGAATCACTCGCGCAACTAGCCGAGAAGCGAGACTTCCACGTGCTGGTGGACGAAGTCTATCTCGAATGGATTTATGGGGTGGGAAAGGATTCTGAAATTCGCTCGGCGATAAATGTCTCATCGAGACTCCTAACGACGCGCAGTCTCACCAAGGTGTTCGGTTTGGCTGCGTTGCGAGCCGGGTGGATTCTCGCCGAGGCGGAGCTGGCGACCCGGATGCGACGGCTCAACGGATTGTTTGCCAGCTCGATGTCACATCCGGCCGAACGGTTGGCCGCGCGCACGTTCGAGCACGCCAGGACTTTGTTGGAGAAGCAGCGCAAGCGCGTAGCTCGGAACCGGGGCGTGGTAACTGCATTCATCGAATCACAATCGAGGTTGTCCTGGGTTCCACCCGATGCCGGGACGGTTGGGTTCGTGCGTCTCGAAGGCGGAAATGTCGACGAGCTCGCCGACCGACTGATGGCGAAGGATTCGCTCGTAACGCCGGGTCGCTTCTTTGGCGCGGCTGACCATTTCAGGATCGGATTTGGGATGGAGGCCGAGCACCTCAGTGAAGGACTGAAGAGGCTAGAGGCTGCTCTTTAACGGTGATCCCGGCGACCGCTCCTTCCCCTTCACAATGTCGACCCTGAGCTCGTACCAGCCATCTCCCTGATAGTACTGGGCGCGAATATCGTGGTGCCCGCCCGCGATCGGTGCGAAATCGATCGCAGTCTCGTGGGGCTTCCAGTCGTCGATCACCAGGGCGCCGTCGACCCACACGCGCACGCCGTCGTCGCTGAGCGTGCGAAGAGTGTACTCGCCGGCCGGGAGATCCACTGACCCGTTTGCCTCGAGCGCGAAGTTCTCCCTCGGCACGTTCGGAATCGCGCGGTATCCCTCGTAGTCCAGACGCGGAAGCCCGGCGGTGACGATTGGTGCGGTGCGTGTCAGGGCGGTCATCGCATCCGGAGCTTTTCTCGGGTCGCCGGTGCTGTCGCTCCAGGTGAAAAATCGAGTGGTCCAGGCGATCTGTGGCTCGAAGCGGGTATAGGAGAATCGGTAAGGCGCCCCCGCGGGTTGTACTGCTCCCCTCGGCGATGTCGTCGCAGATCCGGTGTACTCGAGTGTCAGCTCCCAGTCGCCGAGTGAGTCGGCCTTCGGTGCGACGGCGATCGTATCGCCAATGACGCCGCTTTCGGGTGAGATTGTCGCGACACCGCGTCGCGAGACCACGCGCCATCTCCCCGCCGGACCGAGACTGCGAAGTCGCAACGGCATTTCGCGGGCGCTGTCGATCGGCACGACCTTCGGAGACCGGTAATCGTAAGGCCCCCACTCGTCGACGACGGTGGCCGAGCGGGGACGTACCGAGAGAGCGGTATCGGGGCGCAAAGGCATGAATCCGCCTCGCAATGGAAGAACGCTATCAACCAGCTCGAGTGGCGGCCGCAAAAAACGCCGTGGCCAGGGTGCATCGAGTGCAGTCGTGTTGTCTGTGGAGGAATACCCGCTCGAATCCCGCACTGAGGCAACCGTGTCGACACCCATGAAGCGATTGTTGATCACCCTCAACGCGCTGGTATTCGCGGCCCGCACGCCCACCCGGCTGCGACCAAACAGATTTCCGTCAATCTGATAGTTGTTGCTTCGCGTGTCCCGGTGCCTGGGGTATCCCCAATCCGACGGAATGATCGAATCTCCCCAGACGCGAATGTCAGTCGAGTCATCGACGAACATGTTGGCGACGATCACGTTGTTCTGGCCGTGCTCGATAGCGATTCCGGTGCGATTGTCGATGAACCGGTTGCCGATGATGCGGGAGCCGAAACTGTAGCCACCCCAAATCCCGTACTCGCATCCTTCCACGTAGTTACGGATGAAGACGTTGCGGCTGAACGTCGCTTCGATTCCGTTGGCGGGAGCGAAGCTGACGTCGTTCATGTAGAACAGGTTGTCGTTCGCTCCGCCTTCTCCGGTGTCCATCGTGGTCTGGCCGGCCCAGAGAAACACACCGTCACCCCCGTGGGTCAGCGAGTTGAACGCGATGATGTTCTTGTTGCTTTGCTCGTAGATAAGGAGATCGGCTGCGTCCTGTCCGCGGCGATAAAAGCCTTCGCTGTATCCACGGACGTCGTAGTCTGCCTGGTTGTGCATGATCGAGTTGCCGCTCGATCGGTACAGACCGATTCCAAGTCCGGAATTGAACGAGAAGTTGTTGTTCCAGACACGGAGGCTGTTGGTCCGGACCAGCATCAGCCCGTTCATTCCCTGGATGATGGTGTTTCCACGAATCTCGCCGGCCTCCACGTCACTGAGATATGCGGCAGCTCCGTAACGCAGCCACTCATCCTTTTCGTTGTGGTGGAAGGAAAGCCAGTCGATCAGACTCTCGTGCTCGGTCACGCTGTAGAGACGCGGCTTCCAGTTGTAGCTCAGATCGCTGTCGATCAGCGAGAAATTCCTGGTGTGACGGGCGAGGATTCCAATTTTGTAACCCCGGATGCGTGCGTTGATGATTCGCACGTTCCGTCCGCCTTCGACCCGCACCGCGACTCCGCTCGCCAGATCGGGATTCGAGTCCGGCGGCAGTCCTTCCATCGTCGCGCCCGCGAAATCGAGAGTGATGTCGTCGCCCCGAACAGTGACGACTGCGGAGTCGGCCGATTCGGGAGCGCTGAGCCGGTAAACACGTGGAGCGATCCGGGCTGATCGCGTGATCACGAGGCCGGATCGGAGCTCCAGGGTAGGAGTTGATGTCTGCGCCTGTCCGAACGACGCAGTCGCGATGACCAGGGCAAAGGATCCGAGAGAGACGCGACTCAGCATGCCAAATACTATATCGCGATCGCGGCTGACGCCCGGGCATCTAGGCGGTCTGAAGCATCCCGAGCGGCAGTTGCCAAAAAAATCCCGGTCCGTAACGAGGAGCTGTAATGCCCAAAGGAGCGGATCCGAAGCATCCGGCTCTTTTCCGAAGCATCCGTGTTAGCCCTACGTCCTAGGTGCTTCGCGCAGCGCGGCTGCCGCTGTTTCCGCGGCCAAGACTGTTCGTCCTAACCATAGGGAAATCCACCAGCGGAATGCGCTCGGCAGTCTGCAAGCTCGGGAAACGAACGTGAAGAAATACTGCAACTTTTGCGGCGCACCGTTAAAGGATTCGGCGAAGGAGTGCGAGCAGTGCGGTTGGGACAGGTCACAGGACGGTCCGCCAACAGCTGATCCCGCGGACAGGAAGGCTCGAATTGGCGTGACCGCCGGGCTGATCGTTGCCTATGCTGTCACTGCGTTTCTGATTCAGGGTGCCCCAGACGTTGCTCTCGCCACGCCAGTGCGGACGGCAATTTCCGCTTCGGAAACCAGCAGCGAGCCGGTGAGCGAGCCCGCAATTGGACCCCCTGTATCACTCAGCGTGACTCCGGTTGCTCTGGCCACAGTACCCGTCACGAATGGCCCGGCCGCCAAGCTTCTCTCGATCAAAGTCGCCGACGCCAAGCTCGCGCAGGTCAGGGCACACGATGCCCTCGACTACGGCTTCGTCATTCCTGAAACGGACCAGAAGTGCCGGCTTGGAGGGCAGATGCACGGAATTGGCGGGTACGATCGCGACCTCGAGACGTTCCTGCTTACCGACGATGAGTACATCTTCTGGCACGCGAACACCGCCGCGATTCCGCATTCGTCCTGGGATACGATGCGCGGATCCGAGACTACGCTCGCTTACGATCTTCCCGGCGCCGGCACCTATCATCTGGTGATCTCCAACTCGATGTCGCCGACCGACAAAACGGTGCAGCTCAAGGCGTTGGTCAAGTGCGCCAGGTGATGGTGCCCTAAGTCTTTAGGGAAAACCCCTGAGGTGGCGGACCTTTATTTGCACCGCCCTCATCGGCAGACTGCTTTGGGGAACGGGTGAATCGCATAATGATCAAGTGCCCGACGACGGGCAAACTGGTTTACACCGGCTTCGCGATGGATGCGCAGACGTTCGAATTGCTGCCAATCGAAGACCAGGACCCGATAAGATGTCCGGCCTGCAAGGAAATGCATCGGTGGAAAAAGCGCGATGCCATCCTCGAGCGCGAAAGCTCGACACCGCGGGAGAATCGATGACTCCTCGGGGTATTCCCTAAACAAATTTTTTGTCGGCGCCGTCGAATCGAGTGGGAAAGATTCTTGCAGCGGACGGGAAATTTTCAAAACCCGCGCACCACTCAATGGACGACAAAGTAAGGGCCGAACAGATAGACGCAGCGCGACGTGAGATCGCGCGCCGCATCGCACGATTCTGCACGACACTCTCGGAAGAGGAGTTCAACCACCTCCTCGACCGCATGGCGTACGTGCATTGGAAGTACGATGTAGCTCCCGATGTCGACGCCGCGCCGCTGGCGCCGCTCCGCCAGGCATCGAGGACCAAGGGATATACGGATTAGTCGGATTTGACTGATTAATCCGATCGGCCCCATAGGCGTTCCAGCTCATCTTGCCGGGCCGGGATTGTTTTTTGGGAGCTGCCGCTCGGGATGCTACTTCGCGCGATGGGCGTAGCCACACAAACACAAAACAACAAAAGGATCCCAACTCAGTGCAAGGAGCATTTACGCCATGCGAAGCGATCCGATTGATCCGACCAATCCGCCAAATCCGTACATCCTTTGGTCCTAGATGCCTGTCGCTTGACTAACGAGAAGTAGCCAATTGCCTCATCTGCGCCACCGCGTCGTCGATCTTGTACTCGAGAAAAATACTCCCCAACGCCGCCGTCGCCTTCGTCGGATCTCCGTCCACTCCGGTGACCGCTGTTTGCCCCCCGGAGCTGGGCGCGAGCTTGTCACTACGGATCCAGCGGTGCCCCGCATCGAGCGCCATCAGCTCCGACGTGTCGTCAGTGCCGGCGTGCACATCATGACTCGTGATTCCGTGTGATGTCTCGTACGCGTGCGCCTGCTGCTTCTCCTTGTAATAAACGTCGGGCACGTAGAAGATTCTGACGCCCCTCGGCCTCCACTGCGCGTCCAGCTCCTTTGCCGCGGCGCCGAGCTCGGCCTGACCGTCCCCGTGATCGCCCATTATGAAGACGTTCTTGAACCCGGCGTCAGCCGCGCTCAACGCCACATCGTGCACCACTGCCCGATAGGTCTGCGGAGTGAGAGTTACCGATCCCGGAAATCGCATGTGCGCCGTCTTCTTCACGGGATCACCTGTTACAGCGAACGGCAGCGTAGGATAGACCAGTGCGTCGCCAAGCTTGATCGCGATCGCGCCGGCGAGGTACCGCGCGATGAAGTTGTGCTTCCCGATCGCCATGTGCGGGCCGCCCTGTTCCGTGCTGCCGGTGTAAATGATCGCGCTCGTCTTGCCAGACCTTATCGCCTGCTGGACCTCGGGCCAGGTGAGATCCTCGATGTAAACCGACCGCTGCGCGGAAAGTTGCGTCGCGAAAATCGTGAGAGCAGTGCCGACCGCGAGAACGAGACGCGTCATCTCATGTTGCCGGTGTGGCCGAGCGAATAGCGACCGGGCTGCGGCCACACGCACAGACCGTGAGGCTCGTGGCCGACCGGAATTCGATGCGTAACCTGTCCGGTCGAAGTGTCGAAGACGTATACCTCGTCGTCGTAGCGACCGGATACCCACAGCTCCTTTCCGTCGGCGCTGACGTCGCCCATGTCGGGGCTTCCGCCGCCGGGAATCGGCCAGTTGGCGACGATCTTGTCAGTCAATGGATCCAGCACGCTGATCGAGCCCGGCCCGTGAGGACGACCCGCGATGCTGTTCGACCCGCGATTCGTCACGTACAGTTTCGTCCCGTCACGGCTCGGATAAATCCCGTGCGTGCCCACTCCGGTGTGAATGAAGCCGATGCGCTCGAACTTCCACGGATCGACGACGAAGACTCCATCCTCCTTCATGTCGGCGACGTAGAATTTGCTTCCGTTAGCCGACGATCGAATGTCCTGCGGCATCGATGGGACGTTCATCAGCGCCGCCATTGCGGCGCTCCTCGCTTTGCGCCTGTTCAGAATTCGCGTGATCTGCCGGGGGACGTAATTGGTGAACTTGTCGGGATCGAGGGTGAGATACCCGACCGCGGTCCTCGTCGCGAGATCGACCTTGACCAGCTGCCCGGAGAATTCGCAGGTCGCTATCGCGTAGCGATCGTCGGAGGTGAACTCGACGTGATCCAGCCCTTTGCACTTTACACGCAGTGACTGCTGCAGCCTCATGTCCTTCGGGTCTCGGAAATCGATCCGGTGCCTCGCCTCGGCGATGATCATCGCGCTCTTGCCGTCCGGCGTGAAATAAATGTTGTACGGATCATCCACGTTCACGGGACGTCCCTCGACCGCGGTGACGGGGTCGATCGGCGTCAGCGTGTTCGACGAGTTGTTGGCGACCCACAGAGTCGAGAGATCGTACGACGGGACTACGTGTTGTGGGACTCTCCCTGTGGGAAAGGTGCGCACGACCTGGTATGTCTTCGGATCGATCACGCTCACGCTACCCGAGCGCGAGTTGGGCACGTAGACCATCGGAAGCGCGCGCGCAGCTTCCGGCGCGAGATTATTCGCGCCGTCTTCCGCGTAGATGTTCACGGCACCGGTTGTCGTCCGATACGCGAGGCTGGCCACGGCGGGCGTCTTCGCCGACCTGTCGGCGCTTCTGTTGCAGCTCCCGAGGACAAACACAGCGAGCGCGACGACCCATTTCGAGCGCTTCACTTTGACACCGACTTCCATTTTCAACGGTCGTCCTGTGACGATGATCTAGTTGGCAAGAATTGGACGCCCACGAGCTTTGTACAGCGCCGACTCCATTATAAGCGCGGCGGTGTTCAAGCTGGGAATACCGGTTGGCTGGAGAGTATCCTCGTAGACGCCGGAGCCCCACCCGTCAACCGTGCCGGCGGGCCGAACGGTTTTCAGCAAGAGCTGAGTGTACGCACTCGGCAGCACCGCGTTCCACCCGAACGCCGCCTTCGAGCTCACCCAGCGGGGCCGTTCGACGACCTTGTCGTCCAGGCTCTCGACGACGAACGAGTTTCCGCGATGGTAGACGCTGTAGTAATAGAAATAGTATGGAGGATCCGGCAGCGCATCTTCCGTCACCGCTGTCACGACTCGCGTCTGCTGATAGCGCGCCGTCTGCGCGGCAAGAACTTGCACCGCCTGCCGCGCGAGATCAGCGCTACGGAAACCGGTTTCCATTCCCATCATGATGAATGGCTCGCTCATCACTCGATCATTTCCGGGACTGCTGATGAGCAACCGAACGCCGAGCACGTCGATGGCGGCGACATTCTTCCGCACGTCGAGTCCGGCGGAATTGACTCGTGCTCCCCACATCGAGAATCCGGACAGGGCGTACTGCTGATATCCAATCTCGTCTTCGGTGAAGGTCTGCTTTTTACCGGTTTTGGGATCCACTTGCAGGCCGCGCAGGAAGCCATCGTCCAGCACCTGTGACATGTTGAGGCGTCGCACCACCTGAGTCGCGAGCGGCAGATACTTTGGTTGCTTGGTCGAGACGATGCGGAGCCACACGAGCAGACGGCCGATGTCTACCGACGACCAGCCCGCTCCGATATTGGAGATCTTCCCCGCGTTGTCCACCATCCGCCCCGTCTTTGCGTCGTAGATGCGATTGAACGCGGTCCTGTCGAACAGATCCACGGTCGTCAACGTGGCGAGTATACGCTGGATGTGCGCGTCGTAGGTTGCGTCGTCGATGAACGCGAGCTCGTGCGCGGTATAATTCGCGGCGATAACCCCGGCGATATCCCAGAGCGTCACGTACGAGTATCTCGCGTGTGCTCTGGCGAGACCGGTGGAAGGCTCGGTGATTCTATTCACGAGATTCCACGAAGTGCGCGCGGCGTCGAGATAAAGCTGTCGCTCTTGCGGTGAGGCGACGACGGGCGCGATTGGGGGCGGTACGGCGGCAGGAGCAGTGTCGACCGCTCCCGGCACCGGCTGCTGTCCTCCGTTGGAGCACGCAGACATGCCCGCCACTGCGCCAATCGTCAGAGAGAACAAAACGGAAAAGTTTTTGAATCGCATGAGTGATGTTTGTGGTGGACGATACAACGCCAGCTCCGCCTGCACTCCGGCGTGAGAAATGCCTGCTTACCTGTCGCGAGAATTACAAGGAAGCCCGCGCTTCCGAGAGTCCTGCTATCGTTCTCGCTCCTCGCGCACGCGTTCGTAAAGCAACAAGTGTGCTCCCCGTCAGCCCGTCGCATTAGTGAAGAAATGACACCGAGTTACAAGTCCTACCGTCGTCGCTTCCCAATGCCGATCGTGTGGGCAACGTCCCTCGGATGGCTGAGCTTTTCGTCATCGATGCGTGCGCAAGCCGCTCCTGCAATGCGGGTTGGCAAGCACTTCGACCAGGTCGTGATCGTGGTCATGGAGAACGAAGGGACTGATCAAGCGCTCGCGGATCCTTACATCGCTTCTCTCAGTCGAAAAGCCGCGTCCTTCTCGCGCTACTACGCGATTACGCATCCTTCTTTTCCGAATTATCTCGCGATGGTGGCGGGCAGCACTTTCGGACTGGATAGCGATCACAGACCGCCGCCGTTGAAGGGCGCAACGATTGCCGATCGTCTCGAACAAAAAAATCTCACTTGGAAATCGTACGCCGAGGATTATCCCGGCGGCTGTTATCTGGGTAGCGGGGCGGGCGCTGGCAAGCTTACGCCAACTGCTGTCCCAACTGAGCTTTATGCGAGGAAGCACGTACCGCTCCTCGCGTTCGCTTCCATACAGAACGTCCCCGCCCGCTGCGCGCGCGTCGTCAATGGCAGCCAGTTCCTGCGGGACGCGCGGGCGGGCAAGCTGCCCAACTATTCCTTCTACACTCCGAACATGTTCAACGATGGGCACGACACATCGCTCGAGCAGTCAACCAAGTGGCTTCAGGGATTTCTGCGAGCGCTGGATGCAACCATCGCGATGCACCAGCGAACGCTGGTGGTGGTCACCTGGGACGAGGGCGATAACCGGGACAATCGGGTCCTTACGCTGCTTCTCGGAACCATGGTAAATCCTGGGAGGTATTCCACTCCGTTGACACATTACAGCCTGCTGAAAACGATTGAAGACAATTTCGGGCTTAGCACCGTCGGCGCCGGCGATAGAAGGGCCGCGCCTTTTCCAGAGAAGGTATGGCGATGACCACAACTCCAATTTTGAGGAACACGATGCGTCGATCGATTCTGCTGCTGTCATTTCTTGCCGCGCCGGCTTTGTCCGCGCAGGCGTACACGATCACACACACCTACACGGTCGGTGGAGACGGAGGCTGGGACTATGTGGTTCCCGACGCCCCGAATCATCGGCTCTTCATTGGAAGATCGAACCGGGTGATGGTCGTCGACATGAACGACGGACACCTGATCGGTGAGGTCACCGGAATCAACGGAGCGCACGGTACCGCGCTCGCGGCAGGAACCGGTCACGGGTTCGCGACCTCCGGCGACGACAGCTCTGTCGTCATGTTCGACTCGAAGACGTTCAGGAAAATCGGCAAGATCCCGGCGGCGGAAGACGCGGATGCGATCATTTATGATCCAGCATCCAAGCGCGTTTTCACGTTCAACGGCGATGCGAATTCCTCCACCGTCATCGATCCGCGCAAGGGAACCCTGA
>JAXDME010000008.1:0-7746 GCA_034666285.1 Gemmatimonadaceae bacterium
TCGGAGGCTTCGGCGGAGGTGGAGGGGGAGGAGGGTTTGGGGGATTCGGCGGCGGTGGAGGGTTCGGCGGCGGAGGTGGTGGTTCCAGCTGGTAATGAAGGCGCAGTGACTGAAAAACGAAACAGGCGCGATCACGCCTGCGTTAAGTAGGATTGGAGCTTATGAAACTAGATGAATTGGTCAGACAACTTCAGCTCGCGTACGCAGACGCTTTGCGGTCGGTCGTCCTGTTCGGATCAGCGGTCGCGGGCGAGCACCGGCCGAACAAGTCAGACTACAACGTGCTGGTGATTGTTGATGCACTTCCGCTCGATCGGTTGCGCGCCGTTGCCGCGGTGTCGAAGGCGTGGGCGGAGGACGGCAATCCGCCTCCAATGACATTCACTACGCGAGAATGGAAGTCGTCGGCTGACATCTTTCCGATGGAGTACGCTGATATTCTGGAACGCCACAAGGTTCTTTTCGGCACTCTTCCCGTTGAAGGTGTGACAGTCAAACCGGCAGACTTGCGGCTCCAGGTAGAGCACCAGACGATGGGAAAGCTGCTTCAACTTCGGCAGGCGATCATGGGCGCCGGTGGAGACACCTCGCTGCAGCTCGAAGTTCTGGAAAAGAGTCTGAGCACGTTAATGGTGATTTTCCGCGCGATCGTCAGGCTCAACGGTCAGGTTCCCTCACAGGACTACGAGGCGCTCACCCTGAGCGTAGCGGAGCGCGCGGGTTTTTCTCCCAATGCATTCGTGAGGGTGATTCGCCACGCGCGGGGGACGGAGAAGCTTCCGAGGGATAGCGCGTCAGCGATCCTCGAGGAGTATCTCGCCGCGATGGAGAGGCTGGTGGCTTATCTCGACGAATTTCGGGGATAGATTTACCGTGTTGTTCGGCCGCACTCTGTGTAGCCACTCATTAACTGAGGACTGAAGAAAATGAATCGCAGAATGGTACTCGCCATTGCACCGCTGCTGCTTACGGTGGGCGGTTGCGGATACAATCAGATACAGCAGTATGATGAGAACGCGCAGCAGGCCAAGCAGCAGATCTCCGTGCAGCTGCAGCGCCGTGCCGATCTCGTCCCGAATCTGGTCAACACCGTGAAGGGCTACGCGCAGCACGAAGAGGCGGTGTTCACACAGGTCGCGCAGGCCCGGGCAGGTCTGGCTGGCGCGATTCAAACCGGAGATCCGGGACAGATGGCGACGGCCAACAACCAGCTTACCGGCGCGCTCGGGCGACTGCTGGCCATTTCAGAGGCCTATCCACAACTCAAGGCGGATCAGGGGTTTCTGCGGCTGCAGGACGAGCTCACTGGAACCGAAAATCGGATCGCTACTTCGCGGAACGACTACAATCAGGCTGTTCAGAGCTACAACACTTACATCAGGACTTTTCCGCAGGCCCTTACTGCGAAGGTGACGGGAGCGAAGCCGCGCACCTACTTTGAAGCCGCGGCGGGAACAGAAGCTCCTCCAGTGGTCGATTTCGGGACGAAGGCGCCGAAATAAACGGTCCGGTTGCAGACGCTCCCGGCGAGTTTCTTAGCGACTCCTGGGCTTGACACGATTGTGACGCAGCCGTAGATAACAAAGCTATAGAAGCACGCGCCGCGCCTGGTATAGAAGCCAGGAGCCGCGCAGGCTTGCCCCCACACCGAGGCAAGCCTCCCTCATATCAACGCAGGAGAGAGGCATGAAAACAATTCGGTCTTCGCTTTTCTCACTCCTAGCGTTGGCGCTGTTCAGCGCCAACGCCTTCGCACAGACCCGGCTCGTTAGTGGCCGCGTCACGGTCGAAGGAAGTGGTGAGCCCATAGTTGCCGCCAGCGTAAACGTGGTCGGGACCACGCTGGGAGCATATACTGATGACCAGGGACGCTTCACGGTCTCTGTGCCAGGTGCTCCGGCGACTCTCCGCATCCGTCGCATCGGCTACACTCAGAAGGTCGTTGACGTACCAGCTGGCACCAGTGAGCTCAACGTCAGCCTCGCACGCGACGTTCTCCAGCTGGAGACGCAAGTCGTCACCGGTCAGGCTACCAGCGTTTCGAGCCGTAACATCGCCAACTCGGTCGCGGTCGTGACTGGTGAAAAGCTCAATCGCGCGCCGGCACAGGCGCTTGATCAGGCGTTGCAGGGTAAGGTCCCAGGCGCAGTGATCACTTCCAACTCCGGCGCTCCTGGCGGCGGCACCCAGATCCAGCTGCGCGGCGTGACGTCGATCAACGCGAACTCGAGCCCGCTCTACGTAATCGACGGTGTGGTCGTCAACAACACCGCCATCCAGAACGGCCTCAATGCGATCTCGGGCGCGGCCGGCGGTAACTTTGCGTCCAACCAGGATCAACAGGTCAACCGTATCGCCGACATCAACCCACAAGACATCGAGACGATCGAAGTCCTGAAGGGAGCCTCGGCTGGCGCGATCTACGGTTCCAGAGGGTCGAACGGCGTCATAGTCATCACGACGAAGAAGGGAACTGCCGGCAAGCCGGTAGTTGGTTTTACGCAGAGGCTTGGCACACAGAGCCTGAGCAACAAGCTCGGTTCGCGCTGCTTTGCATCTGCCGCGGACGTTGATGCGGCCGGGTTCGACTCGACCGGTTTCGGAGCCGCGGCGGTCAAGTGCCACGATTACGAGCAGGAGCTGTACGGTCGCAAGGACCTTTCCTACGAAACGGACCTTTCGGTTCGCGGAGGAAGTGCGAGCGGTGGCACGACGTATTTCGTGGCTGGAACTGTCAAGCACGACGCCGGTATCCAGGTCAACACGCAGTACAACAAGCAGTCGTTGCGCGCGAACGTAAGCCAGACCGTTGGAAGCGCGCTCACATTCCGTGTGAACAGCGAGCTGCTCCACACGCTCACCGAGCGCAGCTTGAGCGGCAACGACAACAATGGTGTCGCGCCGTATACCATCATCTCGTCGACGCCATCGTTCTTCAATTTCCAGCCGGACGCGAACGGCGTTTACTCACCGAACCCGTATCTGCCGACCCAGACGAATCTGCTTCAGGACGCGTCGCTGATCCGCACACCCGAGAACGTTTATCGGTTGCTGGGAAGCGCGGCGGCTGACTGGGGCATTTTCACGACCCAGAAGCAGAGCCTCAATTTCACGTTGCTCGGTGGCGTGGATTCGTACTCCGATCAAAGCAAGGTCTACGCACCGCCCCAACTGTTCTTTGAGCCACTCGATGACGGTTTGCCGGGCACTGTAGTCAACGCGCAGGGCAACGTCGTCACAGCGAACCTGAACGGCACGCTCATTCACAAGTTCTTCGCATCGCCGTTCACTGCTACGACGTCGATTGGACTGCGTCAGGGTCGTCAGAACATTCAGACGACGACGGCAACCGGTCGCGGCCTTCCGCCAGGAATCACTGACGTAAGCTCTGCGCTGCAGACCTTCAACAACGAGTTCCAGCAGATCGATAAGTCGCTGTCTTATTTCGCGCAGGAAGAGTTCCTCACGCTCAGCGAAAGACTCTTGATCACAGCCGGCGTCAACTCCGAGCGTTCCAGCAACAACGGCGACGACAGGAAGTTTTATGCGTACCCGAAGTTCTCGGCGTCGTACAACGTGCCGTACCTGCCCAGCCTCGCCGACAACCTCAAGTTCCGGGTTGCGTATGGCCGCGCCGGAAATCTTCCGCCTTACGGCTTCAAGTACACGGCCCTTGTGACAAGCACCAACGACAACGTCATCGGCGGACGGCCCTCCCTTATCCTGGGACTCCCGAACATCCGTCCCGAGACTTCAACAGAGCTCGAGGGCGGATTCGACCTCGCGTTCTTCAATTCACGCGCTCAGCTGTCCGTTACTCAGTATCAGAAGAAAATCACGGATCTCATCCTGAGCGCTGCGGTCGCGCAGACCACCGGGTTCTCGACCAAGATCATTCAGTCAGGCAACGCGCTGGTAAACAACGGCACGGAAGTCGGCCTGAATCTGAACCTGCTGCAGTCTGATCGCTTAAGCTGGGTCTCGAACACGACTTTCTCGCGCAATCGCGGTAAGGTCACGGAACTCTCCGTTCCGGCATTCCTTCCCAACGGCGCGTTCTCGACCGTTTACGGCAGCGGACGCATCGAGCAGGGCAAGTCGCCGACGCAGGTCTACGTTCAGATCGGGTGCAACATTCCTCTTACCGCATCTGGGCGCTGCAACGACAAGAAGTACGGCTCTTACGGCGACTTCCAGCCTGACTTCCAGATGGGTTTCGGCAACGACCTGGATTTCGGACCCGTCCGGTTCACGAGCCTTCTGGATTGGAGAAAGGGCGGCAAGGTCATCAACCTTACCAACAACTACTTCGACGGGAGCGGCCTGGGTGCTGATCCAGCACTGGGTGCTGCACGATTCCTTGCCTATCGCGGCGGACAGCCTGTATACGCCGAGAATGGCACGTTCCTGAAGCTGCGCGAGATAACAGTCTCGTACGGCCTGCCAGCAAGATTGGCCAGCAATCTCTTCCGCGGTCAGGCGCAGGACGTCCGTCTCGAGTTCAGCGGACGTAACCTGAAGACGTGGACGAACTACACCGGGCTCGACCCGGAAGTCTCGAACTTCGGCAGCCAGAACATCCGTCAGGCGCAGGACGTAACTCCGTTCCCGCCCAGCCGGCAGTTCTTCTTCTCGATCCTCGCGAACTTTTAGTCATGACACATCCATCAAATACGCATACAATGAAAATGAAGAAGCATATAGTCGCTCTCGCCTGCGTTATCGTGGCGATTGGAGCATGCAAGGATTCTACATCGGTTCCTGATCTCAATAACCCGTCGGTCTCTTCGGTGGGCGGAGCGTTGTCCCCAGGAAACCTTCAGATCCTGTTGACTGGCGTGATCGACCGTGAGCGTCAGGCTCTCGATTTCCCGTTCTACGTATTTCCGGCAACAATGGCGCGAGACGTATGGCGCCTGGACAACTCCGAATCCCGCTTCGAAAGTGAGACGCTGGAAGGCCGGCCCTCTCCGGGCGGCTTCGTCGGAACCCGCGGTTTCCCGGTTTATTTCAACGCAATCCGGGCAGCGCAGAACTTGATCGACGCCGTTCCAAAGGCGACGGCAGAGTTCACCGATGGAGACAAGCTGGCTATCACCGGCTTTGTCAGGACCCTCAAGGCCAACGATCTGTACCGGGTCCTCGAGACTCGCGATACGATCGGTCTTCCGGTTGCGCTGAGCGACCCGAACGCGGCTGCGCCTGCGCCAATTCTGTGCAAGCCCAAGGTGCTCGCGTATATCTCTGCCGCGCTGGATTCGGCATACGCCGACTTGCAGGCTGCGAAGGCCGCCGGGACGACCACTTTTCCGGCTACGCTTCCCGCGGGCTGGACGTCGATCGGTGGGGACTACAGCGACATCGACAATGAGATCAAGTATAACCGTGGTCTGAAGGGAAAGATCGAGCTTTATCGCGGGCTCGCTCCTGGTGGCACGGCCCAGAATTTCACGGATGCGAAGACGGCGCTGGACATCGCGCTCGCCGGCGTACCGGCAACCGCAGCTGGTTTGGCGGGTGGACCGTACTATCAGTTCAGCACGCTTTCCGGTGAAGTCGCGAATCCTCTCTTCGATTCGCGTATCCACTTTACGCCGTCCGTGCACGACAGCCTCCAGGCAGGCGATCTGCGTGGATCCAAGATTATCACTCAGTCGACTCCGGCGTCACTGAAGGTGGATGGTGTTACGTTCACCACTCCGTACGATCCGGCCGTGACTGTCACGAGCAACCCGCAGAACCAGACCCGGCCAATTCCGATTCTCAAGAACGAGGAGCTCTTCCTGGTTCGCGCGCAGGCGAAGATCGGACTCAATGACTACACGGGTGCTGCGCAGGACATGAATATCGTCCGGAGCGTCTCGGGTGGTCCTGCACTGACTCCTTACGTGACTTTCGCCAACCAGCAGCAGGCGATCGACGCCGTTCTTTACGAGAAGCGCTACTCGCTTCTGACCGATGGACCGCAGAGGCTAGTGGATCTTCGGGCGTACAACCGTCTTAACGCGGCATCTTACCCGCCGGGTACCCAGCTGGCTCCGTATACCAGCGACCCATACAACTGGGTTCTTCCGTATCCACAGAGCGAAATCGATGCTCGCGGCGGAAACATCAAGTGCCAGTAAGTCGGTAACATTGTAAAAAAGAGACACCGGCGGGGCCCGAGCGTTGTAACGCTCGGGCCCCGTTGTTTTTCCCCGACGGTATATTTACCAGAGCGTTAGGGAGAGGCACTCATGTCATTCCGCGTTCGGCTAAGCCAGCTATTGGTGTTGTTGGTTCTCGGCGCCTGTCTGAACACACAGCAGCGCCCCGCCACATCCGGCATCGATGTAGTGGGCGAGGATCAGATCGAGAACATGCGGGCCGTCACCGCCTACGACGTCGTAGCGCGCGTTCACGGGGAGTATCTCCACAGTCGCGGCCGGCAAACGCTCGACGCCCGTACGGAGATTCCCGCACATGTATACGTAGACGACACGTTTTACGGCGATATAAGCACGCTCAAAGCGGTCCCCGCCTCGCAGCTCGCCGAAGTGCGCTTCTACCAGGCTTACGAGGCTCAATACAAGTTCGGCAGCGGACATATGGGCGGTGTCGTCCAGCTGATCACCAAGCGATAATCCGCCGAGCTGCCCATGAGCGGCGCACAGCTAATCCTTGTGTCTGTCACAGCGGCGATTGTCGGCTGCACGTCGCCTAAAATCGGCGGCCACAGCGAGGATTCAAGGTCGCAACTGATCACGCAGGAAGAGATAGAAGCATCTCGGGCACCCACTGCCTACGACGCGGTTCAGAAGCTGCGTGCCAACTTCCTCACGTATAGGGGCGAGACAAGCTTCGACAAAACGAAATCGCAGCCATACCCCACGGTCTATGTCGATGGACAGGAGTACGGTACGGTGACGATGCTGCGAAACATTCCCGCGTCACAAGTCTCGACGATCCGCCTTTACCGCGCCTGGGAAGCGACAACGAAATTCGGAACGGGCAACATGTCCGGAGTAATCGCGGTAACGACCCGACAGTAACGTCCGGGTCGCGACGACAAAACGCCGTGTGAAACCGCGCCCGCCGCAAGAACCTCGGAGAACCTCCGAGGATTTTTTTTCTCTTGCCATTGGAACTACGTGGTCATACGTTTTTCCTCCCGCCTTAAACTGAATGGGTGCAAACAGCCCCAGTCTCACTCTCGACGAGGAGTTTGAGCATGGATCGACAGTCGTGTTTTTCCGAAACCCTGCGCAATCACGTCAGTCGCAGGACAAGAACATTCATGAAGCTCGCAGTGACGCTCCTGGCGCTCGCTCCATCGTTGATCGTGCCCGGAGGAGCGGCGCTGGCGCAGGGTGGAACGATATCCGGAGTGGTTCTGGATCGCGGCCAGGCTCCGCTGCCGAATGCGCAGGTGACTGTGCAAGGTACCCGACTCGGCAGCCAGACCGACGCTAACGGACGGTTCAGGATCGCGGGCATCAACGGGACGAGCGCCGTGCTCGAGATCAGGCGCCTGGGTTACAAGATGGCGACGACGACAGCCTCAGTCGGCACCGAGACGCAGGTGAGCATGGAGCCGGCGAGCATCAACCTCGATGCGGTTGTCGTTACGGGTCAGCCGGGCAGCACAGCCAAGAGGACGCTTGGCGTCGACATAGCACAGATCGATGCATCCACGATCACTGCGAAAGCTCCGATCAACAATTTCCAGAATCTCATCAACGGCCGGGCGCCGGGCGTCACGATCCT
>JAXDME010000009.1:0-3239 GCA_034666285.1 Gemmatimonadaceae bacterium
GGCTGGCTATCGACTCCTCAGACCGCGACGTTCAACGGTGATTTTCGTCGAGTACGAGTCTTTTACGACGGCATCGAGATCGACAATCTGGACAACACCAGCGGCGGTGTGCTCGACCTCGCGACAATCCAGATCTGGTCGCTCGAGCATTTGACCATTGAGCGCGCCGCGAGCGAGCTGAGACTCTACATGCGGAGTTGGCGCGCCGACAACACTGATCCCTACACCCGAGTCGATGTGGCCACGGGGAACGAAGACACCAACCTCTATCGCGGCTTCTACGGAAAGCGCTACGACAACGGGGGAGTGCTTCAGTTCGCCGGACAGCAATACGGCGTCGCGAGCCCACGCTTCTCAGGTAGCGGCGACGCGTTGTCTCTGCTCGGCAGAGTTGGCATTGCCCGCAAAGGCTGGAGCGTTGACGGGTTCGCGAGTCGCTACCACGCGGCGCGCGACATCGAGCGCGCGGCACTTGGTCGACCTCCGATATTCTCCCTCGATCAGACGTTGACGAATGCGTACCTGCGAGCCGCCGTCGGTACCACGAGTGGTGGCCCATGGGCACAGATCATGGCCGCATCGCTCGCGTTCAAAGGCAAGACCAGTCCCGATCGCAGCGTCGCCGCCGGGAGCCAACCCGACACGCTCGAGCGGAGAATTCTGGAAAATCAGTACAGCCTGGGTGCCGGCTACACTTCCGGGCCGGCGCGCCTGGAGCTCAACGACCGTCTGCGTGCCAGGTCCGGCACAACAACCAATTCAGTTTCCGGCAGGCTCGATTTTGCAACGCGGTTGGGCGTCCTAAGCGGATTCGCGGAGCACGACGGATTTCGCCGCGCGACGAACGCCGACGTAGGTGCGCGGCTGCAGCCGCTCCCGTTCGTGGCCGTATCGGGATCAGCGGCGACGTCAAAACCCAACGGAGGTTCTTCGTCGTCGCTGGCGACTACGACGACGTTTCGTGGCGAAGCGGGGCTCCGGATTCGTGGACCGTGGATCTCGGTAGGGATGATCACGACCGACAAGACTCTGGGTCTGGCACCCCTCGTATACGACACACTATTGCTTCCGACGCCGGCCGGCCGCGCAACCGCACGGACCGTGTCGATTCGCGGACCTCTCGGACGTGGATTCGGAATAGATAGCTGGCTTGCCACCTGGGACCAGGCGGGTGGATACTCGCCCAAGTACCAGAGCAGGTCCGAGATCAATTTTTCTAACAACTTCCTGAGGCGATTCCCGAGAGGGGACTTCGAGGTCCACGCGGCTGCGTCGTATGAGTATCGCGAGAGCACGATCTTTCCCCTCGCCGCCGGTGACGTCCGCACGCCGACCGCGAAGACTCTCTCGGCGTTGCTGGAATTTCGGATCCTGCGGGCGGTGATCAGTTACCAGCAGCGAAACATCCTGGGCTACCAGTACTCTGTGATTCCGGGATTCGACATGCCGCGAGTGCTCGCCATCTACGGCGTGAGATGGGATTTCTGGAATTGACAAACCCGTTGTCGTTTCGTAAGATAGCCCACCTCAGATGATATCCAGCATGACTGGTTTTGGCGCGGCGGATGGGTTGGTTGGCGACGCGCGCGCGACCGTCGAGATCAGGACGGTGAATCATCGGTTCTTCAGCCCGAACCTAAAGATTCCGGCAGCCTTCGGTCGTTGGGAAGGAGAGATCAGGGAGTTGCTGAGGCAGAAGATCGCCCGCGGTCACGTCACCCTCACCGCGCGAATCGATCGCGATTCCACCGCTCCCGTGATAGATGAGACACGACTCTCACACTATCTGACCGCGCTCAAAGCCCTGCAGAAAAAGCATAACCTGGCAGGGGAGCTCGATCTCTCGACTTTGCTGCGATTGCCCGATGTCATAGCGGCGCCAAGCGACGAGATCGAGCTCAGTGACGGAGACGCCCTGGTGGGACTGGTCGCGAAAGCGGTGGACAACCTCACGACGATGCGCAAAACGGAAGGCGCACAACTCTCCGGATTTCTGCTCGAGAGGCTGGACGTCATCGAATTCCGACTTTCCAGAACGGAGAAGCGGGCTCCAATCCGGCTGAAGGAACAGCACGAGCGGATAAAACGCACTGTAGGCGAGCTGATTGGAGGAGCCGGAGCCGATCCTCAGCGTATCGCGCAGGAAATTGCCATCCTCGCCGACAAGCTCGACATAGCCGAAGAGCTGGACAGATTCAGATCGCACCTCTCGACGTTCAGGGAGACGACCCGATCGAAGACGAATGACCCTGTTGGAAAGCGCCTCGGCTTCATCCTCCAGGAGATGTTGCGCGAGGCGAACACCGTTGGCAGCAAGGCGAACGATGCCCCGATACTCGAAGATGTGATCGCCATCAAGGAAGAGCTCGAGCGTATCCGCGAGCAGGTCGAGAACCTGGAATAATGCCGTTCCCGATCATTCTTTCCTCGCCATCGGGCGGCGGTAAGACGACGATCGCCCACCAGCTTCTATCGAAACGGGAGGACGTCGGATACTCGGTGTCGTGCACCACTCGGTCACCGCGCGAAGGCGAGCTCGACGGCCGGGACTACCATTTCAGAACGGTAGAAGCTTTTCGGCGGGGACAGGCGGCGGGCGAATTCGCGGAATCCGCGGAGGTTCACGGACATTTGTACGGGACGCTCCGCGCCGAGGTGGAGCGAGTTCTCCTGGAGGGCAAGCACGTGATCATGGACATCGATGTGCAAGGGACGAAGCAGTTCGTCACCGCATTTCCGGAGTCTGTGCTGATTTTCATCCTTCCGCCCTCCGCCGAGGCGCTTGTGGAGCGCCTCACGGCTCGGGGGACGGAAGACCCCAAATCACTGATTCGACGATTAAGAAGTGCCAAAGACGAGCTGAAAGCGGTAGATTTGTATCCGTACGTCGTGGTCAACGATCGGATCGATTCGGCGGTGGCTGCGATTTCCAGCATAATCGACGCGGAAGGCGTCAAGCGCTCCCGTAACCGCCGAACCTTGGCTACGCGAATCAAGAAGCTCGAGGACGGGATCCAGCGCGCCATCGATCATTATTCAGTGAGGAAGTAAATGCAGGTTTTCATTCCCAACGAAGTCGCGAAGCACGCGACCAACAAGTATCTGGGAGTTCTGGTCGCCGCCAAGTACGCGCGCGTCCTCAATGAGTTCCCGCGTGATCGCTCGGCCCCGGGCGAGAAGAAGCTGACCACTCGCGCGCTCGAAGAGCTCACCGAGGGTGATGTCGAGTACCGCGTCAT
>JAXDME010000010.1:0-4335 GCA_034666285.1 Gemmatimonadaceae bacterium
GCCATTTCGACGCTGTTAGAGACGACCGGTTGGAACGTGACGAGGGAGTTTTACTACAACGATGCTGGCGTACAGATCGATAACCTGGCTGCAAGTGTCACCGCCCGCCTCAGCGAGCTGAACGGAACGGCGTCGCAGATTCCCGACGGTGGATACCACGGCGAGTACATCCGCGAGATCGCCGAGCGTTACAAGGCGAATAGCGACGGAATGTCAGTCCGGGAATACGCGGTGCGCGAGCTTCGCAAGGAACAGGACCTCGATCTCCAGGCGTTCGGGGTAAAGTTCGACAAGTATTTCCTGGAGTCATCGCTCTACACGGACGGCATGGTCGAGGACACTGTCCGGCTGCTTGTCGCATCCGGCAAGACATACGAGCACGAAGGTGCGCTCTGGCTCCGCACCACGGACTTCGGCGACGACAAGGATCGCGTGATGCGGAAGAGCGACGGCACCTACACGTACTTTCTGCCCGACGTCGCGTACCACGTCACCAAGTGGAAGCGCGGATTTCACCGCGCGATCGATGTGCAGGGCGCCGACCATCACAGCACCGTTACGCGGGTTCGTGCGGGCCTGCAGGCGCTCCATATGGGAATGCCCGGCGATTATCCGGCGTACGTGCTGCATCAGATGGTGACCGTGATGAAACACGGCGAAGAGGTGAAAATCTCCAAGCGCGCCGGCAGCTACGTGACCGTTCGCGATCTGGTCAATGAAGTCGGGCGCGACGCCGTGCGGTATTTCTTCCTGATGCGGAAGAGCGACTCGCAACTGATCTTCAACGTCGATCTCGCCGCGTCGCAGTCGGAAGAAAATCCGGTTTATTACATCCAGATGGCGCACGCCCGTATGTGCGGAATTTTTCGCGTCGGCGAGATAGACCCGGCATCTGTCGCTGCTGACGGGGCACCACTCGAATTGCTGACGGAGCCCGAGGAACAGGAGCTGATCAAGGCGCTGCTGGATTTTCCGGCGCTCGTCGAGTCCGCGGCCGAGACGCTCGAACCGCATCGGATCGCGACCTACCTGCTCGAGACAGCCCGGCTGACTCACCTCTGGTACCACAAGCATCACGTACTGGAGCAGCCAGAGGACATCACCAGGGCGCGGCTGGCACTGGCCCGGGGAGCCCAGATCGTGCTGCGGAATGGCATGCGCATACTCGGAATCACATCGCCGGAGAGGATGTAGTTGCCTCTCGCACCAGCGCGGTTAGGATTAGCCGGCTGATCACTCCTCCAACGAAACAGGAAAGAATGTCGGTATTGGTTGTTGGTTCTGTCGCGCTCGACTCAGTGGAGACGCCCTTCGGCAAGGCCGACGATGTGCTCGGCGGCTCCGCGAATTTCTTCTCGGCATCGGCGAGTCATCTCACCAAAGTGAGCGTCGTCGGTGTGATCGGATCGGACTATCCGGTGGAGAAGCTCGATCCATTGAAGAAGCGTGGAGTCGACTTCAGTGGTCTGGAACGCGCCGAAGGGACTTCTTTCCGCTGGCGCGGACGCTACCGCCACGATCTCAATTCCGCGGAAACGCTCGAGACGCATCTTGGGGTGTTCTCGCACTTCAGCCCGAAGATTCCCGAAAAGCTTCGCTCCTCTCCGTACGTCTTTCTGGCCAACATCGATCCGCGCCTCCAGCTCGACGTCCTCCAACAGGTGAACAAGCCGAAGCTGGTTGCCTGCGACACTATGAATTTCTGGATTCAGAGTCGTCGCGCCGACGTTCTGGCGCTACTCGAACACGTCGACCTGGTCACACTCAACGACGCCGAGGCGCGCCAGCTAACGGAAAAGGCCAATCTGGTTCAGGCGGCGCAGTGGATCATGTCTCGCGGCCCGCGCCACGTCATAATAAAGAAAGGCGAGCACGGCGCGTTCATGTTCACCGAGAAGTCGATCTTCTTTGCGCCGGCGTTTCCGCTGGAGAGTGTATTCGATCCGACCGGGGCCGGCGACGCGTTCGCCGGCGGATTCATCGGATACCTGGCGGCGACGGGAGACCTGAGTGAAGCCAACATGCGACGCGCCGTGATTTACGGATCGGTGATGGGATCGTTCGCGGTGGAAAAATTCTCCATCGAGCGACTGATGACGGTTACCCGCCCCGAGATCGATCAGCGCGTGAAGGACATGCGCCGGCTGGTGGCGTTCGAGGAGGAGCTGCCGGCGTGAGCGATGATGCGCTTCGCTACGGAAGCGCAGGCGTGGATCTCGACGCCTCCAATGCGGCGAAGACTCGAATCAGGAAGCTGGTCGAATCCACCTTCACGCCGGGAGTCATCGGCGGCTTCGGTGGCTTCGGTGGAATGTTCAGGATTCCATCAGGCCTTGAGAAGCCAATTCTGGTCTCGAGCGCAGACGGCGTCGGGACGAAAATCAAGGTTGCCATCGAGGCAAACCGCCACGATACGATCGGGCGCGACCTCGTCAACCATTGCGTCAACGATATCCTCGTCCAGGGCGCCCTTCCGCTGTTCTTCCTCGACTATGTCGCCTTCGGAAAACTGGATCCCACAGTGGTGGAGGCCGTCGTAGCCGGCGTCGCCGCCGGGTGCCGCGAGAATGGTTGTTCGCTAATAGGTGGGGAAACCGCTGAAATGCCGGGTTTGTACACGCCGCCGGATTACGATTTGGCGGGCTTCGTCGTCGGTTATGTGGAAGAAAACCGCGTTCTCGGACCCCATCGGGTGCGTCCCGACGATGTCCTGGTTGGTCTTCCAAGCTCGGGGTTGCACACGAACGGCTATTCGCTCGCTCGGAAGATCGTAAAGGATCGACTGAAGCTCGGGCCCGACGATGCATTCCCTGGTGGTGGCGGGGCGGTCGCAGACGTTCTTCTCGCTGAACATCGATCCTACTTGCCGGCGCTTAAACCGGTCCTGGATCACGTTCATGCGATGGCGCACATCACAGGCGGGGGGTTGTTGGAGAACCTGGATCGTGCGCTGCCGGAGACGCTTGATGCGGTAATTGACACGTCCAGTTGGGAGATACCAGCTGTTTTCAGGGTATTGCAGGAAGCGGGGTCCGTCGAGATTGGGGAGATGTACCGAACGTTCAATATGGGTGTAGGAATGGTGGTCATCTGCGAGCCAGCCGACGTCAACACTGTATTGTCGGCGGCTTCCGCAGTCGGAGTCGCGGGTTGGAAGCTCGGCTCGCTCAAGCCCGGTTCCGGGGTGGTCATACTCTCTTGAGGATTATCATATGAAAGCAGGCTTGTTCGTTTTGTTCGCAGCCGTAGCCTTTGGCGCGACTTCAGTGGAAGCGCAGGGTGTTGATACCGGGCGTTGCCCTCCGGGCACCGCGAATGGTTTCGGAGTCCCCGACCAGACGCGCGCATCACAGGATGCATGTCAGAAAGCGATCGATCTCTTTCAGTACATGGCTCCGCAGCTCGGTGCAGCTATCACCGGTGGCAACGCTACGCTTGGCCAGGGTGGAAGCCTCGGGGGCCTCGGGCATTTCTCTGCCGGCCTCCGGGTCAACGCAGTTCAGGGAAGTCTTCCGCAGGTTCAGAATGTCTCGCCTTCAGTCACCGGCGCGACAAGCAGCACCTACGATACCAAGACTCAGATCCTTCCGATGCCGACCGCCGACCTGGCGATCGGTGTCTTCAAAGGACTTCCGCTCGCGATTACCAATGTGGGCGGTGTGGACGTTCTCGTGAGCGCGTCGTACTTGCCTGAGTTCAACAACAGCAACGTGAGCGTCAAGGTTCCGAATGGTTCGCTCAAGTTCGGTTACGGCGTCCGTGTCGGGATTCTGCAGGAGTCGCTGCTCGTTCCTGGCATCTCGGTCAGCTACCTCCACCGCGAATTGCCTACCGTGAACATCGCGGCGAACAGCAACAACGACTCGCTGTACGTGAAGAATCTCGCCCTGAAGAGCAACGCCTGGCGCCTCGTCGCGAGCAAGAGCCTGATATTCTTCGGGTTCGCGGCCGGTATCGGCCGGGATAAGTACGACGCGTCAACGGATATCTCCGCTCACGTCGCGGCGCGAACGGTTCCACCAACCCCGGCGGTCAATTCTACTCCGGTGTCATTGTCACAGAACCTGACTCGCACAAACCTCTTCGCCGACCTGTCGATGAATCTTCTGCTTTTCAAGCTGACTGGCGAAATTGGACAGGTATCCGGCGGCACGATCAACACTTACAACAAGTTCAATGGCAAGCAAGCAGCCGATTCCAGAATCTACGGATCGGTCGGAGCTCGATTCGGGTTCTAACGACGAGCGCGACGCGGAGTACATGCGTCGCGCGCTCGCCCTCGCCCAGAAAGGGTGGGGTCAAACAGCGCCGAACCCCATGGTCGGCGCTGTTGTC
>JAXDME010000011.1:0-26639 GCA_034666285.1 Gemmatimonadaceae bacterium
CTTTCGCTTTCTCCGCTTCGTGCGCTTGCCAGCGTCGTTCGGTCCAGAAATAGTACGGAGCGACCAGCTGCACGCCCTGTGACTTGGCGAACTCCTCGGCGCCCGCTCCCACCATCATCACGTGCGGCGACTTCTCCATCACCAGTCGCGCGAGCGAGATCGGATTCCTGACGTGCTCCACCGCCGCAACGGCTCCGGCGCCGAGGGTTTTGCCATCCATGATGGATGCATCGAGCTCGTTGACGCCGTTAGCGGTGAACACCGCTCCCTTCCCCGCGTTGAAGAGCGGAGAATCCTCCATCACTCTGATGGTTGCTTCGACCGCGTCGAGACTGCTGCCTCCCCGCGCAAGGATCTGATAGCCGGTGCGGAGCGCGATCGTCAGCGTATCGATGTAGGCCTTCTCCATCGCCGGCGTCATGTTCTGGCGCAGGATGGTTCCGGCGCCGCCATGAATGACCATCGCGAAATCAGGGGCGGAGGCGGGCGCTTGTGATTTGGCCGCGTGAGAAAGAGCGAGTGAGGCGAGGAGCCCTGCGCATGCGGCCAGACGGTGACCAGATCGCGGCATGTGGGTCGGGTGAGGGAGCTTCTGTGTGCTCGAGAACGGCGGCGCGGTTGGCTTCAATAAGGTATCGGTCGAGCATGGCTCCCCGCTACGCATGAAGTCCACGCACCCTCCCACAAGCACCCGTGCAAGGTTAGCTTGTGTGTGCTTCACCATGAAGAATCCGCACGGTGTTTCACCCGGCGAAGGTGAGACCCTTCCAACGACGAGCACAGGATTTCTTTCGCATGAAAGGTACTGACCGCCTCCGGCGGCTTGCATCCTACGCGTTCCTCGCCGCATTCGCCATCGCGGCTATCTCCTGCAACGAAGCACATCCCAACACGACTCTCGTTCCCCATTCAGATTTCGGGCGCGAGATCGATTTTCTCTGGGATCGCCTGCTTCTCCTCGGCACCATCGTCTTCGTGCTGGTCGAAGCTGCTCTCATCTTCGTCGTCATCAAGTACCGGCGCAGAGAGAATCAGCCACCACCGCCCCAAACGCACGGCAGCACCAAGCTCGAGATAACCTGGACGCTGATCCCGGCGATCATTCTCGTATTCATCGCCGTGCCGACGGTTCGAACGATCTTCATCACCCAGGCCCAGGCGGCACCGGGCTCACTCAACATCGACGTGACCGGCCACCAATGGTGGTGGGAGTTCAGGTACCCGGAATACGGGGTGACCACAGCCAACGAGTTGTATCTGCCAGTCGGCCGTACCGTGAATTTTCGTCTTCGGTCCGCTGACGTCATTCACTCGTTCTGGACACCTCAGCTCGGCGGCAAGCGCGACGTCGTCACTAATCGCACGAATTACATCTGGTATACGCCTGATTCGTCGACGGCGAGCAGCGTCTGGAACGGATTCTGTGTCGAGTACTGCGGCTCCTCTCACGCGAACATGCGCTTCCGGGTTTTCACTGTGACGCCCGAGCAGTTCGCATCGTGGGTCGCCGGCCAGAAGATGCCAGCGCGATTCGGAGCGGTTGCTCCCGCGCCGCCAGCGGGCGGTCCGATTCCGCCGCCACAGGAAGGCGCCGTCGTTACGAGCCCTGGCGGGTCCAACTCTCCGACACAGGCCGCCCAGGCCGCTGCACCGAGAGTGGCGCAGCAAAGCTCGGGCACCCAGGCGGCGGGCGGCACGCAGCCAGCTATTCCGCGACCACAAAATCCAGGGGCCAATCCGGGCGCACAAGCCGGCGTGAGGGGAGTAGCGCCCGCGGGAGCGAGCTTCGCCTCGACATCCGGCGGGCTTGCACCAGGCTACATATTCCCACGCGAAAAGATTCCCGATTACGCGGTCCCGCACGCGCCAATTCCACCCGGGCTCAAGTTCACGGCTGGCCTCACCGGCAGCGCGGCACGTGGAAAGCAGGTCTTTTCGAGCTCCGCCTGCATTGGCTGCCACTCGATCGCTGGGAATCCCGCAGCGATGGGCATCACTGGTCCGAACCTTACGCACGTCGGCTCGAGAAGTACCCTCGCGGCGGGTCGATTCCCGAATGCGGCAGCTTACATGGCGCTCTGGATCAAGAACGCGCGCGCGATGAAGCCCGAAGTAATCATGCCGACTCTCGGCCTCGATGAATACGATCCTGTTCTGAAAACGAAAGTCACAGCGGCAACCGGCGGCCTCACCGATCAGCAGATCGCCGATATCGTCGCTTATCTAACTGCACTGAAGTAACCGGAGACAAGACTTGGCAACGACTGCGATATCGACCCCGGCTTACGGCGGCGAATACTCGGGCGAACAATCCGGCCTCTGGAGCTGGCTCAGCACGGTAGACCACAAGCGCATCGGCGTTCTGTACCTCTACACAGCGCTCTTTTTCTTCATGTTCGGCGGAGTCGAGGCGCTGATACTCCGCGCCCAGCTCGGCGCGCCTAACCAGCACCTCGTATCCGCCGAGATGTACAACCAGCTGTTCACGATGCACGGGACGACCATGATCTTCCTCGCGATCATGCCGCTCTCGGCAGCGTTCTTCAATTTCCTGATTCCGCTGCAGATCGGTGCGCGCGATGTGGCATTCCCGCGTCTCAACGCTTTCAGCTACTGGGTCTATCTGTTCGGCGGAATCTTCATCACGGTTCCGATTCTGTTCGCCGTCGCGCCCAACGGAGGCTGGTTCGGGTACGCGCCCCTCACGACCAAGCCTTATTCACCGGGTGTGAACATCGATTTCTGGGTGATCGGATTGCAGATCCTCGGCGTCTCGTCGCTCGCGGCTGCGTTCAACTTCCTCACCACGATCATCAATCTCCGCGCTCCGGGCATGACGCTCATGCGGATGCCGATGTTCACCTGGATGGCGTTCGTGGTGCAGATACTCCTCGTCCTCGCCTTCCCCGTCATCACGATCGCGCTCGTCTTCCTTCTGTTCGATCGCTTCTTCGGAACGAATTTCTACAACACGGTGAGCGCTGGCGCCGATCCTTTGCTCTGGCAGCACCTGTTCTGGATCTTCGGGCATCCCGAGGTCTACATCCTGATTCTTCCTGCATTCGGACTCGTTTCCGAAGTGCTGCCGACGTACTCGAGGAAGCCGTTGTTTGGATACCCGGTCATGGTGTACTCCGGAATCCTCATCGCCGCGCTTGGCTTCGGGGTGTGGGCGCACCACATGTTCGCCGTCGGCATGGGGCCTATCGCCGACACGTTCTTCGGTCTCACGACGATGCTCATCGCCATCCCCACGGGCGTCAAGATTTTCAACTGGATCGCGACAATGGCGCAGGGAGCGATTCGTTACACGACAGCTATGCTGTTCGGAATCGCGCTGGTGGGTCTGTTCACGATCGGCGGAATCTCCGGCATCATGCACTCATCCCCGCCGGCCGATCTCCAGCAGACGGATACCTATTTCATCGTCGCGCACTTTCACTACGTGCTGTTCGGCGGATCGATCATGGGAATCTTCGCCGGCATCTACCACTACTACCCAAAAATCATGGGTCGGTTGATGGACGAGAAGCTGGGCAAGATTCACTTCTGGCTCACCTTCGTCGCGATGAACCTGACCTTTTTTCCGATGCACTTCTCGGGAATGCTCGGAATGCCGCGCCGCATATACACCTATGACGCGGGTCAGGGCTGGGACACGTACAACGCGATGTCCACGGCCGGTGCGATGATCTTTCCAATCGCTATGCTGATCTTCATCTACAACTTCTTCAGCAGTAGAAAACGTGGAGAGATCGCGGGCTCGAACCCGTGGGGCGCCGGAACGCTGGAGTGGAGCATTCCGAGTCCTCCGCCGGATTACAACTTCGCGAAGATCCCGACCGTCACGAGCAGATACCCGCTCTGGGAAGGAAAGGAGGTCGATCACGAGAGCGCGCGGATCAACGCCCAGGAGGGCAAGACCGCGGCGGAGCTGGGAATCGTGATGCCGTACAACACCATCAAGCCGCTGTTCGTCGCTCTCGGCCTGATACTCATGTTCTGCGGCCTCATGACCACGCCTGCGCTGATCGCACTTGGGGCAGGGCTCATGATTTTCTCACTATACAGCTGGCTCCTGAGCCCGCTCGAGCCGGAGCACCACTAGAAAATGACAGCGCCCGCAACACACGGAGCCGTAGTGCATACATCAGCACCCGCGGCACACCACTACACCACGCTGGGTCTCGACAGCCGCAAGGTTGCGATCTGGGCCTTCATCGGCTCGGAGTGCATGCTCTTTGTGTCACTGATCTCGACCTACCTGATCTACAAGGGACGGAGCGTGGTCGGGCCATTCCCGCATGAGTCGTGGACCGACCCAAGTACCGGACACGTCTTCAAGCCAATTCTCAACATCCCCGTCACATCGGCCTCGACATTCGTCCTTCTAATGTCGTCGCTGTTCATGGTGCTGGCGCTGGCCGCCGTACAGAACAAGGAAAAGCCGAAGCGCACTCGCGGCGATCGAATTCTTGGCAACTCCCGCCTATGGCTGTGGATGACGGCAATCGCCGGCTCGACCTTCCTCGGCTTCCAGGCGTTCGAGTTCACGTCGTTCGTCCACGAAGGACTCTCGATCAGGACCAATCTGTTCGGATCCTCGTTCTTCACTCTTACCGGCTTTCACGGCGCGCACGTCACCGCCGGTGTGCTCTGGCTCGTCACGCTGCTCGCGATCGACTACCGCCGCGGTCTTGGATCGCGCGATTCATTGCTGGTGGACATCGCCGCCCTGTACTGGCATTTCGTCGACGTCATCTGGATCGTGATCTTCACGCTCGTCTACCTCATCAAGTAACGGCAGGAACGATGGATACCCACGCCAGCGCCACCAACCTTCCGGATTCCGCAGAAGCCGGCGCGCACGTACCGCACGAGGAAGAGCACGCACATCCGACCTGGTCCACTTACTGGAAGGTGGCGGTCATCCTCACGCTTATCACTGGCTTCGAAGTCTGGGGCTACTACGTGCCGTGGTTCGTAGCGAGCCGCGCGTTCGTTCCGACACTTCTGATTCTCTCTGCGCTCAAGTTCACGATCGTCGTGATGTTCTACATGCATCTCAAGTACGACCATCGATTGTTCCGGGTGCTCTTCACCGGTCCGCTGCTGATCGCTTCGCTGACGCTCCTGGCTCTGATGTTCCTCTTCGGACATCTCTACATCAAGATCATGTAGCATGCTGGTCCTGGCGCTGCTGCACCCCGTCGTCAATCTCACCTCGTGGCGATGGTCGATTCACCCGAGTACCGTCATCGGCATCGCTGCGCTGGGCGGGGTTTACTTCTGGGCCGAAACGGCATTGCACCGGCGAGCAAGCACCGCTGAGCGAAGCTTTTTCTTAGCCGGCCTGCTGGTAATGTTCGGATCGCTGAACGGTCCGCTTCACGACCTGAGCGACGATTATCTCTTCAGCGCGCACATGGTGCAGCACCTCCTGCTCACACTCGCCATGCCGCCGCTCCTTCTTGCGGGCGTGCCTGGATGGATGCTTCGGCGACCGCTCGCCACCCGGTTCATCGCGCCGGCTGCCCGATTTTTCACCAGCGCACCGATCGCGTTCGTCGTCTTCAATCTCGTCATCGCCGTCTGGCATCTGCCGCCGTTCTACAACGCGGCGATGGCAAATCACAACATCCACATCGTCGAGCACCTGATGTTCATGGTCGCGGCGGTGCTGATGTGGTGGCCTCTCATGAGTCAGGTTCCCGAATTGCCTCGGCTCGCCTATCCGGGCCAGATGCTCTACAGCTTTCTCATGAGCATTCCGATGTCCATCGTCGCCATCTACATCGCGATGTCGGATCACGTGCTCTATCCGGCATACGCCGCCGCCCCGCGCGTATTCGCACTCTCACCGCTGGAGGACCAGCTGTTGGGCGCGCTCATCATGTGGATCCCGGGCGGGATCATCTTCTACATCATCATGACGGTGGTGTTCTTCAAATGGAACGCCCGCGGCGAAGATTCGACCGCGGGCGCACAGGTGGACTGGAAACCGTCGACGGCCTAGTCGTCGGTTCCCTCCAACGCCTGCTTCAGCTGTCGATTGAGCTTCGGATGGCTTCGCCACAGATATCCGAGCATCAGCCCCGAGGCGAGGAGGTTCGCTATGAAGATCTGTGGCCAGGCCAGGTTTCCGAGCGCCGAGCTCGCGAAGGCCGCGGCGATCATGTAGAACCCCAGCGTCATCATCACGAATGCCACCAGCAGACCCGCAAGAATTGCGGGCGTCCGTTCGGCCTGGTGCACGATCACTGTCAGAACGATTCCCACCACGAAGAACGCGACGTAGTGAAAGACCGTGTAGCCGAGAAGGTGGGTGAAAGCGGTGTCGCCCATCATGTTCTTGCCGAGAACGCTTACGACACCTTTCCCGAGAAAGATCGGGGTGTAGAATGGGTGGCCGGCGATTGTGTCAACTATCAGGAACCAGATTGCGATTGCGGTGGCTCCGATGAAGCCGGTAATCACGCCTTCGCGCAAAAAATTGTGGTGCCGCTCAGCCATTCATTCTCCTGATGCGGTGGGACGCTGCGCTATTCCGAGAAAATACCTTCTCCCGGGGTATATTCCAAGCGAACGCCAGGTGAACAGGGAAATGTTTCTCGCTCGGACGTGGCACCTTTCTCGCCATCCGAAGCGGTTTTACGTCGCCGACAATCGCACTCGAAAAAGGGATAGATGTTCTCTCGCAAAATCAGGATTTCCATTCTGGCAGCGCTGACGATATGTGGCGCAGCGCCGCCGATCATCGAAGCACAGACAAGAAAAAGAACCAGCGCCACCCGCCGCAGAGTCCGCCGGAGAAATCCAAACCAGCCGCCGGCAGCGCCCGCGATGCACTACACGATTCTGCGAAGCTCCGCCGATGTCGCGTCCACTCTTAGCAGCCTCACCGGGAAGACCCGGGGGGGAACCTGGGGTGCGATGGTGGTCTCGCTCAGTCGCGGCGACACACTATACGCCGAGAACGCGGGCGAGGAGATGCAGCCCGCCTCGACGATGAAGCTTTTCACCAGCGCCATCGCGTTCGAGCGCTTCGGGCCGAACTACCAGTTCAGCACCGACGCGCTTCGCGATGCACCGGTCGGTCCCGACGGAACCCTCAGTGGAAACATTTACATCCGCGGCGACGGTGATCCCGCCCTGTCCGGAAAATTTCTCACCGGTGGGCCATCCGCGCCGATGAACCGACTCGCGGATATGGTGGCGCAGCAGGGCATCAAGCACGTGAGCGGTAGCGTCATCGGCGATGCGTCAGGGTTCGATGACCAGAAAATCCCCGACGGCTGGCTCACGCGTTATCTGCAGGCATCGTACGCCGCGAGAGTATCCGCGCTTTCACTGAACGAGAACCTGATTGCCGTCTCGGTTACTCCGACTTCGCCCGGACAGGCAGCGACGGTCGCGCTCGAGCCTTCGACCAGCACCATTCCACTGGTCGCAAACGTCCGCACCGTTGCCGGCGGCGGAGCGCGGTTGGGTTTCCGGAAGCTCGGTAATGGAACGATCCAGGCCAGCGGGTCGATCGGATCCCGAACGGGAACTCGAAAGTACGTCTACATAGTCGAGGACCCAGCGACGTTTGCGACCGGCGCATTTCTGAACGCGCTTATCTCTCGTGGAATTCGGGTGGATGGTGGCACCCGCCTTGGAAAGACTCCCCCGACAGCCGTGAAGCTCGCGAGTCTTCGCTCACCCCCGCTTGCCAGCATGATCGCCGCAATGAATCGCGAGAGCATCAATCATTACGCAGAGCTGCTCTTTCGAGATGCCGCGAGGGGGCCAAAGCGCGACGTCGTTGGAAGCGTTCGGACCGCCAGCTCTGTCCTAGACGAATTCTTCGCGACAAAGGTCGGCGCGGACACAACCAAGCTCATCTTTGCCGATGGCAGCGGCCTCTCTATCCTGGACCGAGTGACGCCCCGCGCGCAGGTCCAGCTACTGGGTTACGCCCACCGGTCATCCTGGGGTCCCTGGCTGCACTCGTCCCTTCCCGTTGCAGGAGATTCGGAGCTCCTGAAGCGGCGAATGCGGAACACTCCAGCCGAGGGGAATCTTCACGCGAAAACGGGGACCACGAACGACGTTATTGCGCTCGCCGGGTACGTAACGGCGGTAAATGGCGAGGTCCTGGCGTTCTCGTTTCTCTACAATGGGCGGGACCGCTGGACAGCTAAATCGATGATAGACGTAATGAGCGAGAGCCTCGCCAGCTTCGGCAGATAAGTCTTTAGGAAACATATCTTTACCCGCACAAAAATCGTTCGTGCGGGGTACAAAAGAGTGCAGGATGGTGCCATCATTCCTGTAGTTTCCCGGGACAACCGCGTGTGGATCCGCGTGAGGTAAATAGATCGACATGTCATACCGAACTTTTGTAGATAGAGACGGCGCGTACTGGCAGGTTTGGGACTCGCAGCCGAGCAAAGTAGAGCGGCGCTCGTCCGCGCAAGACCGTCGACATCTCAACCGGTCCTACTGGGGTGGGCTCGACCGTCGGAGCGGCAGCGACCGGCGAACCATCAACCAGCGCAGAATTACGCTCTCCGAGGGGTACGGCCGCGGCTGGCTCACCTTCGAATCCCTCGTCGAGAAACGGCGCCTCGTTCCGATCCCCTCTGGTTGGGAAAAGGCCGACAACTCCGCGCTGCGTGCGCTGTGCGAGCAGGCCAGGCGGATCGGGAAAGCTGAGGGTGGCGGCACTGTCGCCTAGAGCCCGGCGTCGAGATCGGGACACGAGCTCACGCACACAAAACTGAAGCAGGGAGCTGCCGGCCGACTAAGCTGTAGCCCGGAGCTGTAGCTCGGAGCGTCCATACAAGAGCTCGGGAAAAACAAAGCACCGCCAGCCCGATTCCCGTGCGAGGAGAAACCGGACTGACGGTGAGCTACGGGTTCACGCTGGGTGCGTCCGACGAACCCGTAATCCTTCTCAGCTTGTTACGCACAAGTCAGCCGCCCGTGTGGCAGCGGCTTCGTGCAGTTCTTGGTGACACCGTCGTGCGTGATGACGACCGTTGCCGTCGCCGATCCATCGTAGGTGATCACTTCCCGGCGCGACGAGGTCGACGGAGCTGAACCGGCCGGCGTAACTGTCGCCTGCATCGATCGAATCACGGTTCCAGCGGTTGGGTAGGTCGGCCGCCCGTTCTGTATCGGAATCACAAGTCCGGTGGTCGTGTCGCCAGCGGTACGCGCCACAGTAAAGGCAACGCCGTCCTTGGTGCCTGTCGTCGACTCGGTTCCCGCGGATTTTCCGTCTACCGTTCGCTGAGTGCTGCCTGTCGCGAGTCCCGCGATGGTGAAGTCGCTCGAGCTGGTGACAGTGCTCGTCGCGGTCGAGTGGTGTGTAACCGTGCCGGTCACGCTGTTCTTCACGTTCACGGTGTTGGTCTTCGCCGTATCGAACGCCTGTTGTACCGCGCCCGCCGCGTCGAGGAACGAGAAGGAGCGACTAACGGTGAGTCCACCGTGTGTGACTGCCGCGCATTCAACGCGACTGGTCGTCGTCGAGAAAGTGCAGCCCTTGGAATCGTCGAAGTCATCGAAAGGACCCCTGCCCCTTCCGGGACCAAAGCCGATTCCGCCGATCCATTGTTCGCCGAGTCCGCCGCCCATGAGGCCGCCCCAACCCGGCCCGCGGTCACCACCATCGTGGTGATCACCGTCGTTGTCTCCGCCCGAAGCGGTGCCTCCCGGAACGAAGCCGTCGGTCTCGCTCGAGCGACCAACGAAGCTCGTGCTGATCTGATCGAAGCTGATTGGAGGAGCGACGAGTGCCGCCACCGCTGCCCGCGATGCGGCGGGCGATGTTGTCATGTCGCTCGCGCAGGCTGCTGCGATTAGGCCCGCTCCGGCGATGAGAACGATTCTGAGTTTGGTTTGCATTAGGTCTCCATTGGTGACTGCGCACCGATCACAGGCGCGCCATGGTTCAGGTAGGAGACACCCCAATCCGCAGATACCCTACGCTAGTGGTTTTCCTCTACCCTCTCCCAGCCAGGGGGCGAGCCGATCCCGCAGCTCGGAAAGCGCCTGCCCCATTCTCTTCTCTACAGTCTTGACCGAGATCTCGAGCACTTCGGCAATGTCCACGTATCTCATTCCCTGGCCGCGGCTTAGCTCAAAAACCTCGCGGCATCGGTCAGGAAGGGCAGCTATCGCCTCGCGCACGACTTTCTCGAGCTCCACGCCGAGCATTTCCGCGTCCGTTCCGGGCGATTCGCGCAATTCGAGGGTAGCCGCGGCAAGCTCCCGCGCTACGATCCGCTGGTGCCGAACGTGGTTCAGCGCCCGGTTGCGGGTGGACCGCATCAGGTACGCTCCAAAACTCTGCTCCACCTGAAGCGACTCGCGACGCCGCCACAATTCTAGCATCACTTCCTGTGCAATCTCCTCGGCGGGGGCTCGCTCACCCACCACCGATTCCGCCATTCTTACCAGACGCGGATAATGCGCGCGAAAGACGATATCGAACGCGCTTTCGTCCCCTGCCCGGATTCGTCGCTGAAGTTCCTGCTCGTTCGTGTCGTGGCTATCCAAGGAGGGTAGCGCCCGGTTGAGGTGTCTGTCTTATTACTGAATATGTCGAATTCTCCCGAGGGCCCATCCAGGATCGCTCCCGAAGACTGGGATCGAATTGCGCGCTATCTGGCGGGCGAGGCGGAGCCACGGGAAGCAGAATCAACAAGACGCTGGCTGGAAGCAGACGCCGAGCGTCTGGCGATGGTGAACGCGCTCCAAGCCGCGCTCGTCAATGTTTCGCGCGAAGAATCTCGAAAGCCTGATGTTGAGAGCGCGCTCAGAAAAGTAAAGTCGCGCTTCGGCCACACCAAGCCACTCTCTCTTTCCGCTGGTTCCGGACCCGACGATCAGAGCTGGATGTTTACGCCGTACCTGAAGGCCGCGGCAGTTCTGCTCGTGCTCGCCGGTGGAGCATTTTTCTGGCGCGACGTCAGTGGATCCGCCGGCAGCTCACACCCGCGCACCTTCGCGACAACAGTCGGAGAGCGGCGGCAGTTCAGACTCGCCGATGGAACCGGCGTGGTCCTCGGCCCGGGGAGCCGGCTCATTGTCGAACCGCGTTCTTCCGATCGGTCTGTATCTCTCCAGGGTGATGGGTACTTCGCCGTCGCTCACGACGCTTCGCATCCTTTTACGGTGAAGGTCGGCAGCGTGAAGCTTCAGGACATTGGGACCGCTTTTTCGATTCAGACAGACGACGACGGAGGAATTCGCGTCGCCGTTGCCTCGGGCTCGGTTGCCCTCGGACCGAGCGAAGCCGGTCGCGCATCGGCTGAGGTTCTGCGCGCGAAGGATCGCGCGACGATCAAACCCGGCGGGCTCGTGGGTATCGAGCGCTTGGCCGTTTCCGACGACGATCTGGCCTGGGTTCAGGGCCGGCTCGTATTTCGTGACACCCCTGTCATACAGGTTGGCGCAGAACTTTCACGCTGGTATGGAGTAAGGCTCAGGTTAGCGGATTCAACCTTGTCGAACCTGCACCTGACGGCATCTTTCTCTGGTGAATCGGTTGATCGAGTCCTCAACGTCATCGCACTTTCACTCGGCGCTCGCATCGAGCGCGAGGGAAACGTCGCTACACTTTATCGGGCTGGCGGGTCGGGCCTCAGGCGCTAGCCACCATCGTCGTGTGACGTCGTCCGCGACTCTGCTTCGACTCGCCACACTCCTGTTCGTCGCCGCACCACTGTTTGTCGGGTCGAGCGCGCAGGCGCAGTCAGTATGCTCGCCGTCAGGCGAATTCATCGCTTCGCTCACGACCTGGAGTCCGCCGCTCGATCGCCGCGTTTCACTTCATGCGCGCGACGTCTCGCTTCGCGAAGCGCTCGACAGAGTCTCTGCTTCGACCAACGTTCGACTGTCCTATGCGACAGAAGCGGTTCCGCTGGACAGCCGAGTATGCGCTTCGTTCGATTCGCTCTATCTGGGGGAAGCGCTGAGCCTTCTCCTAAGTGGCACTTCGGTGCTGCCCGTTGCGGCGGGTGGAGAGCATGTGGTTCTCGCGCCGTCACTCGCGTCGCAGGAGGGGGACGAGGCGCAGCGTGTGCCGCGAGTACTCGATCGGGTCGTCGTCACCGGTAGCGCAATCGAAGCTCCGGCGCGACGGCTGGCGATCGCGATGAATACCGTCAGCGGATCTCAGCTCTCGCGATACGGCGGAGGAAATCTCGGTCAGGCGTTGAGCGATGCCGTGCCGGGCCTGTGGCTTTGGCAAACTGCTCCGACGTCCCTGCTCGCGCATTACGGAAGCATTCGCGGCACCAGCTCTTTCGGCGCGAGTTACCCCAAGATTTACGTGGATGGAATCGAGCTCGCGAATCCGCTGCTCCTTACTCAGTTCACACCTGAGACCGTCGAGCGGATAGAGATCATCAGAGGTCCGCAAGGCGCGGCGCTGTACGGGACCGACGCCATCAGTGGCGTGATAAACATCATCACGCGACATGACGGGTCGGATGGAGGAGCGAGCGCAGAGTTGCGGACATCGGTGGGCGCGGCATCGAGCGCGTACGTTCCGCGCTCCGCAATCACGCAGGATCACGCAGTAACGATTCGTCAGGGATCGAGCGCGCAATCCGCCACGCTGAGCCTGAGCTCGGGCGGAATAGGAGAATACGTTCCGGGCGCTTTCGTAAGGAGGGAGACTGGAAGCGCGGGATTCAGACTGGTGCGGTCAAAATTCATCGCTACAGCGACCGGTAGAGTTTTCGACAGCCGTTCGTCGGATCCTTTCAGTCCACTCTTCCGGGATTCGGTCAGCGCGGCTCGCGCGGGTCTCACGACTCCGGAGGCGGTGCGCGAGTATACAATCGGGGGAAGCACCACGCTCGTTCAGAGCGAGCGGTGGACGCATGTGGTCGTCGCGGGATTCGATGGAAGTCGTGTCTCGAATCTCGCCGACTACCACACGCCGCTTCCGTCTGCGACCGGACCCGATCTCGGGAACGCGGGTGGCAGCGCTAACCTGATAACACTTCGCGCGAGTAGCGTCGCCAAGCTAGGTGATGCTGACAACATCGGAGCGAACGTCACGTTTTCGGGAGAGAGCTCGCTCCTCGATTACACACCGCAGGCCAGCAGTACGATGACTCCGACGGGGGAGCCAGCGGCTCAAACTTCCATCCAGCGCAGGACAACGGCAGCTGTAACGCAGGGAAATCTGTCCTGGCGTGACGCCGGTTATCTGACCGGCGGCCTGCGCGTGGAGCGGAACGACGTGCTGGGCAGCAGCTCCGTGTCAGTCCTGCCGATGATTGGCGGAGCGGTCGTCCACGATTATGGGCCACTCACAGTGAAGCTGCGATCCGCCTACGGTCGTGGAATCCGGCAGGCCGCCAACGCTGCCCGGGAGACGGCGTGGTTCGATCCGCGAGGCGACGCGCATCGTCTCAGTCTCTCCCCCGAGGAGCAATCGGGAGTGGAAGCCGGGGTGGATCTCTTTTTTGGAAAGTTATTCGGATTGCAGGTCACGCGGTTCGATCAGCTGGCATCGGGCCTGATCCAGCGGGTGGCGTACACGTACACGGGCACACAGACATCGGGCCGCCAGCCGCAGTACGCGAACCAGTCGGAGCCGGTGCATCCGGGAGACAGGCACATCGAGTATTCCTTCCAGAACGTCGGCGAAATCACCAATCGCGGCTGGGAGCTCAAAGGTGACGTAACCATGGCGGCGCTCTCTCTTGGCGGGACCTTCTCGACTGTAGACAGCAGAGTGCGGCGTGTGGCGAGCGGCTACACCGGCGATCTACGCGTAGGCGACAGGATGCTCGAAGTGCCCGCGAGAACAGGAAGCCTCACCGCCGCATTGACCGGTGCGAGCTGGACGGGCTCACTCACTGCTTCCCGTTCGTGGGACTGGATCAACTACGATGCGGTGGCACTCGCCGGCGCGTTTTCGAATTCAACCCAGTCGGACGCCGCTCTCGTGGGACAGGAGCTGCGGAATTACTGGCTGCGGTACGCTGGCGTAACGCGCCTACGCGCGAGTGTCGGCAGAAATCTTGTCCGCGGACTCGCGTTTACGCTAAGCGGCGAGAACCTCCTCAACCGACAGCACGGGGAGCCGGACAACATCACTGTCGTCCCGGGCAGGACCTTGAGCTTCGGATTGAAAGCGAGACTCTAGCTCGGTCCGACGGCTGGCAGCTTCCACTTGCTCCGCAAATTCGCGTAGTCGGTCGCTGTGAGCTGAACCAACAGAGGATGTTTGGCCGGATCCAGCCAGAGCACTACATCGCGGAGCTTGGCCTCGTCGAATGCGGTGCATCCCGCCGTGTGGGAATCCGGTCCGGCCCAGACGTGCAGAAAGATGCACGAGCCGCGTCCTTTCACGGGCCCCGCCGAGTTGTATCCGACGATCACCCCAATCTTGTACTGCTCTACCTCCCGCATGTGCTCGGCGCTGTTCCAATCCACCCGAGGAACGGACGCTTTGTCCACGACCGTGTTGTAGTGAACGGAGGAGGTATCGTCGACGCAGTCAGTGGTTGGGAGCAGCTTAACGTAGGGGAGCTTTACCTCCTGCATGGAATCGCGCGGCGCAAAACCGAACGCAGTGTCGAGAGGAAAAACGCCAGCAGGCGCCTTTCCGTCTCCTTCGTGCTTGTGCGGGCCTTCCGTGGATACGTCATCGAATCCAACGCCCCAGGCGATGCCCGTCCGCCCGACGACCACAGGCAATTCCGAGTCGAGCGGTTTCCATTCGGAAGTCTGCGTTGCGCGCTCGAAGCGCTGCATCGTTCCAGTTGTCGATGTCCAGTTGGGCGTGAGCACAACGACGATCTGCTGCGATGCGTCGAGTGGCTGCTGTATGCTTAGCTGCATCTGCGGTCGGCAACCCAGGAGGCAAATGATGGCAACAAGTGGGGACTTCGCTCGATTCAAATGAATGATCCACCGCCGGGATTGGACAGTCGCGCCTCGACAGTGCTAAGATAACGCCATGCCACGGCTGACCTCGCCCGATATCGCCGCCTATATCCTCCAGATGCTCGTGTCAGCATTCCTGGCGATCCTGTTTCTGCAGTCGGGAATCGATAAGGTCGTCGATCGTCGCGGAAACCGCGCCTACCTCGAACAGCATTTCGCGAAGAGCCCGCTGGCCGGCACGGTAGGGCCGATGTTCGCGGTGATCACACTGCTCGAGATCTCCGCCGGTGCGTTGAGTGGAATGGGGTGCGTAGTGCTGATCCTTACGCACGACAGCATGGTTGCGTACCTCGGCGCGGTGATCGGGGCGGTCAACCTTTGCGCGCTGTTCTTTGGACAGCGCGTGGCCAAGGATTACGTCGGGGCGGCTGCGCTGGTGCCGTACTTTCTTCTGGCACTCACTGCCATATACCTGCTCGCTGAACACTAGAGTCAGGTATTAAACTGAACTGAACTGAACGGGGCGAGAGGTTCAGTTGGTACCTGAACTTTCCTTGATAATTACTCCGCGCTTCTTCAGCTCGCCGATGTATTTCTCCGCTGGAATCGCTTCGTCTGGCGTGAATACTCCGGCCTTCCCGATCTCTCCGCGCGCCTGCATCTGACCCGTGATTGAGAGCGAATACCCGGTCGAGCGCTCCATAGCGCTGATGTCAGCTTTTTCGTCGTAGTAGTCTACCAGCTCATAGCCGATCTTCTTCGACTTTCCGCCTTTCTTGCCTTCGGCGACAACGCGCAGCGCTACAAGATCGTGGGCGTCGGGTTTGGTGAGTCGCGGACCCATCGCCGCAACTACAAGATCGCGGGGGACGACCTTCATTCCTTTCACGTCCACCGGAGTCAGCTCAAGAAGTCCGAGCTCGCGTACCGCTTCCATGATTCGCGCGTGACCCGGGTAGCGGAGCGTCTTGTATTCCATCGTGGGGATCTTGCCTTCGTACCTGAACGCCATCGTCGACAGCCCGCCGGCGGTGTGAAAACCCTCGAGCTCACCGACTGACCCGTCGAAGCGGACCGCTTCAATTTCCGACAAGGCCTTGACCTGCGTTCGCTTGCCGCCGCGAAGGACCCATGACAAAGTCGTGTAATAGTCCAGAACGCCTTCGAGCGAGTACACGATCTGATAGTTGAGCGGTGGCTCAGGGTGCTGTGGCAGTCCACCGACGAATATCCGCACACTTTCTACCGTGTCCAGCTGATTGATCGCGTGCTCGGCGAGGATGTTCACCATTCCCGGCGCGAGACCGCAGTCGGGAATCACCGTGATGTTTTTCTTTTTCGCCTGCGCGTCGAGGGTCTTCTGCTTGAAGACGATCTCGGTATTCCCACCGAGGTCGGCGAAGTGCACACCCGCCTCAACCGCCAGTGCGGCGAGATCGTAGTTGAAGTAGTAAGGAATCGCGCTCATGACGGCGTCGGACTGTCGCATCAGAGCGAGCACCGCTTCCTTGTCGCGCACATCGAGAGGCGTAAAGATCAGCCGCTTCCCGGAGTACGGCGCGAGGAACGGCGCCAGATGATCGGTGTGAAGATCGGCGAGACGGACTTCTTTTACTTCGGGATTCTGCAATAGATCATACGCGCAGGCGGAGCCTTGAAGGCCGGCGCCGAGAACTAACATCCGCATTACTTGGTACTCCGGGAATTTGAGCTGGACTCGCTCTTGCAATTTATGCGGGCGCTGTTGATACCGTTACCCCGCGCACGCACGGTGAGAGTTGATGACGGCACAGGTTGAAACGACTGATTGGCGCAAGCATCTCTTCGACAAGCCCGAGCAGATAAAGCAGCTGCTCGAGGACACGCATCGCATCGCGGTGCTCGGCATCAAACCCAATTCCGACGCGCCCGCGTACTATGTTCCCGAATATGCCCAGCGCGCGGGTTACGAGATCGTTCCGGTGCCTGTCTACTACCCTGAGCTGACGGAAATGCAGGGTGAGAAAGTTTATCGGAAGCTCGCGGATATTCCCGGCGACATCGACATGGTGAACGTTTTTCGCCGGCCGGGCGATATTCCGCAGCATGTCGACGACATCATCGCCAAGAGGCCCAAGTCGGTCTGGTTTCAGCTCGGTATTCGCAACGACGTAGCAGCTGAACGGCTGGCGCGGGCCGGGATCGACGTTGTGCAGGATCATTGTCTGCTGGTGGAGCTGCGCGGGATCGGCAAGTAGATACGCGGCGTTCGGATCGCGCTGTGCCTATGCATGCACAGAACTGAAGCGCGGAGCTTCCAGCTTTGCGGCCGGAGCCTTTAGCTTTTCCGTCGGCGTACGGAATCTTGGGTTTTTACCGGCTTCGAAGCCGCTCAAGCGGCGCGATCTCAATCATCGGTGCATTCCAAAGGCCGGTATGCGGCTCCCAGCTTGAGCTTAGTTGGCTGAGAGCTCCCTGCTTCGGTTCCGTGGATGCTTGGGACAATCGCGATCCTTAAGTCGCGCCTACCAGGTGACTGTGTACACCACCGGTTCCACCGCCGGCTCGTTCGGATCGGGCCGAGCTCGAGGGGCCAAGGCGACGATGTACCGCCCGCCCGCCGTAGCCGCCAATGCGAGACCAGCACCCACTACGCGAGGCGTTCCTTTAGCGGTTGATCCCGGAGTCGTCTCGACGAGGGTGATAACGCCGCGCTCGCTCTGAATATTGAAGGTCTGGTTCCCGTGCTGGATTGCGATCGGTGGGGACTTGCTCATATCGGTCGGTAGCGAGCGATCGATCGTCGGACCCTGCGTGAAGCTCACATCGGCAAGCTTCGAGTTCGCGGGCAGCGTTCCATGCAGCGCGCCCGTCACCGGATCGAGCGCAGCCCACGTCTGGCTCGGCTCGTTGTCGACCGCTCGCGATGGACCGTTGCCAAGCGCGAGAGTTGATCCGTCGGCGGTCCAGCGGATCCGCCAGCCGCGCGCGATCGGGAAGAGCTTCGGCGCCGCGCTGTCGGCGGCGGCACTCGCGCGCGGATTCTCGGGGATGTGAATGACACCAGGCTGCGCGACCGCTCGTGACATCGACATCCCGCTCGATGCAAAGGAGCCGGCGCGAAGGGTTGCGGTATCGATTGACGTCCGACGGGAGACGTCCGTGATGAGATCGTCTCCGGTGCCTGCGCCGCCAACTACGGAGTATGCGCGGCCGAATCCGAGCCATTTCCAATCGGGTGACGGCACGACATCCCACACGCTGTCCACCTGCGTCTGGAATCCGCGCGCCTCGTCCCCGAAAAAGAATCCGTTGGGTACCGGCTCATTCTCGACGCCGGCTGGATCAGCAACTACCAGCACGGCTTTCTTGTCGGGCGAGAACGTCCACAACACGCGCTCCGCCATCCCCTGCGTACCGCGATTGACGGGCGTGACGGTCACGACTGGCGCGAGATGCGTCGTGTCGGCGGTCGTCTCTTTCTTGGAGGAGTCGACGAGACAGCCGCTGAGGGCTATCAACGTCACAGCTGCAAAGCTTACTGGAGTTTTAGGCACACACCAGATTACGTCCGCCGGCCTTTGCGCGGTAGAGTGCGCGATCGGCGCATTCGAGCAGGTCTTCGGCTGTCTCGACTTTCGGAACCGGGAAATCGGCGACGCCAATGCTCACCGTGAGGCGCAGCGGCTCGCCTCTGCCGATGTCGAATGGATGCGACTGGATCTTGTCGCGCAGTCGTTCCGCGAACGCAATCGCGCCCGCCTCGCTCGTCTCGGGAACTGCAATCACGAACTCGTCGCCGCCGTAGCGCGCAACCGCGTCGACGCTGCGGGCGGTGCGTGCGAGAAGCAGGGCGACTTCGACCAGCACATGATCGCCGGCCAGGTGCCCGTAGGTGTCGTTCACTTCCTTGAAGGAATCGACATCGATCATCAGAATGCTCAACGGCGCGTTGTACCGGCGTACGCGCTCCACTTCGGTTGCGAGCTGCGTCAGAAGCGCGCGTCGATTGAGCAGCTGCGTGAGCGGATCGGTGCGAGCGAGCGCTTCGAGGCGAATGTTGTCCGCCTGGGTCACTTCCACCATGTGCGCGCGACGCATCGCGTTCATCGCGCTCTTCACCACAGTCTCCGCGAAATCGACGTCGGCATCATTGAGCGATGCCTTCTCCGCGGTTCGGCGCAGCAGGAACACACCGGTGCGCTCGTGGTCGAGTCGGAAGGGCAGCGCGATAATCGAGCGCACCGAGATGACGCTGCCATCCTTCTCCCAGGCTTCGCGCAGATCCTTGTAAGCGTCGGAGTGCCAGATGTCGGGGATCAGAATCGGCTTCTCACCAGCCAGCGCCGCTTCGATCTCAGGATATTTGTCGAGCTCGACCTGGAGATTCTCGAGCTGCGGATCTTCGTGGGCCGAGGCAACGGTGCCGTGACTGTCGCCGCTTTTGGCGAAGATGACGGACGAATGGCTCAGATTCAGTGCGCGAGCGAGGCGCCTCGCGAGCATGTGGAACAGCTCACCCATCGAGAGCGAGCCCATGACATCGTGGAGAATGTCGACGAGTGCCCCGCGCGCGGCAGCTTCCTCGAGCAGACGCTGCACCTCGGTTTCTGCGTTGCGCAGAGCCAGGCGCAGCTTCTCGATTTCCTCGAGTTGTGGCGTCACGTCAGGACGTTCCTTGATCATTCGTCGGTAAGGGCCTCGACCTGTTCAGCCTCGCTCGCCGGCGCGCCATTCTCGGCCTCATCACCTTCATCTTCCGGGACAACCCTGGCGACGGCTGTAACCACATCTCCTTCATCGAGATTGACGAGTTTGACCCCCTGCGCGATACGTCCGGTAACCCTCACCTGAGACACGGAAGAGCGGATGATCACGCCATGTTTTGTGATGATCATTATCTCATCGGCGGGCAGAACTTCCATCAGGGCAACGACATCGCCCGTCTTCTCGGTTCTATTGACCGTGATGATTCCCTTACCGCCCCTCTTCTGCACTCGATAGTCGGCGATGTTGGAGCATTTGCCGAGTCCGCGTTCGGTCACAACGAGGAGGGTCGCGTCGCGCTTGACCACGACCATCCCGATCACTGAATCGCCTTCCCTCAGCTCGACGCCTTTGACGCCGGTGGTATCGCGGCCCATCTCGCGCACATCCATTTCGTGGAAGCGAACGGATAGACCATGGCGGGTTGCCAGAACGATGTCGTTCGAGCCGCTCGTAACCTGCACGTCGATCAGCTGGTCGTCCTTGTCGATCTTGATGGCTTTGATGCCGGTCTGACGGACATTCGAGTACTGCGATAGCGCGCTCTTCTTGACGGTTCCGTTCTTCGTGCAGAAGAGAAGGAACTGCGTCTCTGAGAACTCGCGTACCGGGACCATCGCCTTGACCTGAGTCTCGGGGGAGACGTTGATCAGATTGACGATCGGCTTACCCTTGGCCGCGCGTCCCGCTTGTGGGATTTCATGCACCTTCAGCCAGAAGCAGCGGCCGTCATCCGTGAAGCACAGGATGTAGTCGTGCGTCGAGCCGATGAAGAGCCGCTCGATGAAATCCTCGTCCTTCAGCCCCTGACCGCTCAGTCCGCGACCGCCGCGGCGCTGCTTGCGATACGTCGAGACCGAAGTGCGCTTGATGTAGCCCGAGTGGGAGATGGTGATGACCATGTCCTCTTCGGCGATCAGGTCTTCGATCGTGAACTCGCCTTCGTCACTCGTGATCTCGGACCGGCGCTCGTCGCCGTACTTGTCTGAAACCTGCTGCAGCTCGTCGCGAATGATCTTCAGACGGCGCGGCTTGGAGGCGAGGATGTCCTTCATCTCCTTGATGAAAGCGAGGACTTCCTTCAGCTCGGCCTCGAGCTTCTCGATCTCCAGGCCCGTCAGCTTGGCCAGGCGCATGTTGAGGATCGCCTCGGCCTGTCTCTCACTGAGCTTGAACCGCTTCTGGAGCTGCGCGCTCGCCGTCGGGGTGTCCGCGGCCGCGCGAATAAGCTTGATCACCGCGTCAATGTTGTCGACAGCGATCTTGAGCCCGTCGAGGATGTGCTCGCGCTCGAGCGCCTTGTCGAGCTCGAATTGCGTGCGACGTACGACTACCTGGTGCCGGTGCGTGAGGTAGTGCTCGAGCACTTCCTTGAGCGGCATCACCTTCGGCACGAGCTGCGTCGTGTGGGAATCGGGAACGAGCGCCAGCATGATGACGCCGAAGGTCGACTGCATTGTGGTGTGCTTGTACAGCTGATTGAGGACCACGCGAGGAATCGCATCGCGCTTGAGCTCGATTACCACGCGCATCCCGTCCTTGTCGGACTCATCGCGGAGCGCCGAAATACCTTCGAGCTTCCCAGCCTTCACCAGCTCGGCCATGTCGCCAATGAGCTTCGCCTTGTTGACCTGGTACGGAAGCTCGGTCACCACGATCTGCGACTTACTTGAGGATTCCTTCTCTTCGATGACCGCACGCGCGCGCATGACGATGCGGCCGCGTCCGGTCTCCTGATAATCCTTGATGCCCGCGCGACCGTAGATGTAGCCGCCAGTCGGGAAGTCGGGCCCTTTGATCAGCTTTCTGATCTCGGTCGGCGTCAGCTCTGGATTGTCGATCAGCGCGGTGAGTGCCGCGACGACTTCACGGAGATTGTGTGGCGGAATATTCGTCGCCATGCCGACCGCGATTCCAGAGGAACCGTTGACGACGAGATTCGGGATAGCGGACGGCAGCACCTTCGGCTCGAGGAGCCTGTCGTCGAAGTTCGGGGCGTAGTCGACGGTGTTCTTGTCGATGTCGGCCAGCATTTCCATCGCAATGCGTGTAAGGCGCGCCTCGGTGTACCGATAGGCCGCGGCAGGATCGCCGTCGACGCTGCCGAAGTTTCCCTGTCCGTCTACCAGCGGATAACGGAGCGAGAAGTCCTGCACCATGCGCACGAGAGCATCGTAGACCGAACTGTCGCCATGCGGATGGTATTTGCCGAGCACGTCACCGACGACGGTCGCGGACTTCTTGTAGGGGCGCCCCGGAACGAGACCAAGCTCGTTCATCGCGTAGAGCACGCGGCGGTGCACTGGCTTCAGTCCGTCGCGCACGTCGGGCAGCGCACGAGAGACGATGACGCTCATCGAGTAGTTGATGAACGATTCTTTGATTTCTTCGTGAATGAGGCGCGGAAGGATGCGCTCTCTGTTGTTTGGAGCCGTCATTAAATCCGGTAGTTGCTACTTGGTTCGGAGGCGGTGGGAGGACAAAAAGGCCTCCATTCGGGATAGCCTTAAATGTAGCTTGACTGGCTCGAAAAATCAACGTCGAAAACAGAGCCTAAGTTCCTTTACAGCAAGCAGTTAGCTATGCGAACGGCTAGGCATCGCGCTGTGGTCCGGGGGATTCACAAAAATGTGACCAGGCAAAGCTCAGCATTAGTCACATTTCCGGTTGCTCAATTCGTCGTGGCGCTGAATATTCCTCCCTCCAAGTCCTTCCCTCGGCACCATCCATCCAGTCCATGGCCGGCACGCACGCTTCACAGATCGGGAAATACCGCATCATCGAGCTCGTAGGCGAGGGCGCGATGGGCGTGGTCTACAAGGCCCAGGATTCGGTTCTCGACCGCACCGTCGCGATCAAGGTGATGAATGAATCGATCGCGCGACAGGAAGACCTCCGCAAGCGTTTCCTCCACGAGGCACAGGCGGCAGGATCCCTCCAGCATCCGAATGTTGTGTGCATATACGACCTCGGAGAAGTGGAAGGCCATCTCTTCATCGCGATGGAGTTCGTTCACGGCGTCGATCTGGAGCGCCTGATCGAGCTGGGTGAGCCACTTTCGCTGCAGGCCAGACTCGACATCGTCATCGACGTTCTCACCGGACTCGCGTTCGCTCACAAGCGCGGCATTGTACATCGCGACATCAAGCCGGCGAATATTCGCATCGGAGAAGACGGGCGCGCGAAGATCATGGACTTCGGGGTCGCGCATCTCGCGTCCTCGAGCATGACGAGCACCGGATCGATCCTGGGGACGCCGACGTACATGGCTCCCGAGCAGATTACCGAAGGCAAGACCAGTCCGGCGACCGATATCTTCGCGGTGGGCGGAGTGCTCTATCAGGTATTGACCCTGATGAAGCCCTTCGACGGTCCCACTTTGCAGAATCTGTTTTTCAAGATCATCACTGAAAACCCGCGGCCGGTGAGCGAGCTGATGCCGGGACTTCCGCCGGCCCTCGACCGCATCGTTCAGAAGGCGCTGGCGAAGGAGCCGTCGGATCGGTACGCGACCGCGCTCGAGATGGCCAACGATCTGACAGCCGTACGATCGAAATTGAGCGGCCCTTCATACCCCGCGTCAGTTTCTCTCAGCGCCTCGGTTGCTGGTGCGGTCGAACAGTCGAGGAAAACTTCTCGGCGGCGCACGAGGACGATCGCCTACGCCGGCGGGGGCGCGCTCGCACTTGCCGCTCTCGTCGCAATCGCATGGATACGGTTTCCCCGTTCAGGTCCACCACCTGTCGCCGCAGCCAAGAATCAGGCACCGACAGTCCCGCCATCAGCGCAACAACCAGCGACCGCTGGGGCTACGTTGACGACTGCGAGCGCGAGCACCAACAGTGTGCAATCGCTGCCTTCCAGGCAGGCACCCGTGAAGCAGGAAAAGACTCCGGTCACCGTCCGCGACACGCGTGTTCGTGGCGCGGCCAAACCCGCGCCGGCGCAGGCTCAAACTCGGATTGTTGTCGCGCCTCCTCAGGTAATTCAGTCGCCCGTGACAAATCCCAGCACCCGACAGGACGCAGTGGCTTCACCGCTGCCGGTCGTGGCCGCGAAACTCGTGGCTCCGCCGCCGCCGCAAGAGACAACAGCACCGCCGGTCGCTTCCCCTCCGACTGCCGCCGACATCGCTCCCGCGGTCGAAGCGTTCGCTCGGGCGATCGAGTCGAGGGACGTCGCCGCGATGCGTCGTGACTATCCCGGCCTGACAGGCGGACAACAGCGGAATTTCGAGGATTTTTTCCAAGGCATTCGTAGCCTCAACGTCACCTTCAGGGTCGCTAACGTCGAGGGCTCGGCCTCGTCTGCGGATGCTCGGCTCGAGGGTAATTACGCATTCGTCACCACCGCGGGAATTACGGAGCGCAAACCGGTCAGTTTCGCGGTGACGCTGCGGCACGAAGGCAGCGGGTGGCACCTGGTCTCGTTACGCTAAGAATCGCCGCCAGGAAGGGTTAGAACGTGTACTCGATTCCGCCTGTGTAAACGAGATTGGCTCTCAACCCGCCACGATTCAGCGGGAAAAGCGTGTTGAGAACGAGCGTCGTGTTGTGGGCAGGGGTAACCTTGACGCCGAACGAGCCGTTGACGATGTCGTCGCGCATTGTGGGAATGTTCGTCGGATTCAAAGTTCGACGAAATGGTGCGTCATAGGTGACGATGCCGGGCAGGTGAAGCTTGCTGTCACCCACCTGAAGCTCCGTGACGAGATCCGCGGCGAGAGTGACGTTCTCTGCCATCCGGTCATCGAACCCGACGGTCCCGAGCACCGCGTCGTTCTGCTGGGTGCCCGCGTGATGCAGATAGCCCGCGTTCAGGTGAGGGGAGAAATCGCCGAACCGTGAATTGAAAATCAGAACTGCGCGGCCGGCGAATTTGCCCGAGCCGAGGAGGTCCTTCTCGCTTCCTGTCGGGAAACGGCCATCCACGAGAAAGGCCACGCTGGCGTTGGGCGCGTCACGGAGATTCACCTTCGCGCGCAGCGCGACATCCCCCAGACCGCCCGCGGACCCGAGGCTCTGCCGACGAGCCGTCAACACCGGATTCTCGGGAGTGCCTGCGAAATAGTGCGCGACGGTCGTCCCCCCGAAGGGACGGATTTCAGCGTCGCTTTGACCGCGAAAGTCCGCCTGAACGACCGGCACCACGAGTCCGAAATCGAATCGGTCCGACACTCCGTAAGTCACGTAGACCGACGTCACCTGCACGCTCAGATCCATCGACAGATGGAAATCCATTGCGTCGTTCTCGAGAACCGGTACGCCATAGAGCGAGCAGTCGGCGCCGAACTGGGCGTCGCATCCGGGGAAGTTGACGTTCTGATGCGTAAAGGTCAGGTCGATGTTCCGCATGTCTACGCCTCGCAGGGTCGCGAAGCGAAAACCGGTTCTGCTTATTCCAGCCAGTACCCGCCCGCGCCCGAGTGTCTGAGCCCGCTCGGCGAAAATCGGCCCTGCCGAGGTCGAAGTTTTTATCGGCACCCCGCCCTCAAACCGAAATGTCTCGCCGCCACTGGTGGAACCAATCGGTATGTTCGCGACGCTTGCCCCGAGCGCATCGGTAATGAAAGAGATCAGCGACGCGTTCTCGGCGTTCGAAGAGGGAATGAAATGGTCGCCGTGCGCCTTCAGCGAAGCGGGGTTGTTGGGGTCGCCAGACCCAGCAAGGAACAAGGGGTCCTGTCCGGGTCCGAAAATGAAGAGGTCTGATATCCGGTCCCGAAGAGCCTGCGCGCTTGACGGGCTGGAGATGACCATTGAGGCGACGCAGACCACAAGGAGCAGCCTGCGAATGTTGTCGAGTCTGGTGGCACGAGTGAGCATCGGATTGACCGGAGGCGTGACCAGCTCGTTAGTTGTCTGAGGGCATATTGTAGCTTCCATTGCTCAGGCTGGCAAACCAGCGCTCAGGGTTAGCGCCCCTGTCGGAGAGCCAATAACTCGACAGCAGAAATGTGACCGTTAAGGCGTCAGGTGTTTCCCGCAGGGTAAACATTCAGCCCGGATTACTTTTTTTTCGCAAGACAAATTCTCTGGTAGCTCAACGGAAGGTGAATCGTCTTTTACGTGATGCCCACATCACTTGACGGTGTCACGCCTATCAGGCCCGAGCCGGCCGTGAACGCGGCCACTCCGCGCGCGCGCGCCAAATACCTTCCGTTTCCTCGGTTCGAGAGCATTCGGAGCAGGATTGTGGCGTTCGCTGTAATCGCGGCGCTTCTGCCGTCTGGCGTTATGCTGGGAATCTCGTACAACCAGAATCGTCGCGCCCTGGAAAAGAAGATCACAGAAGATCTCCTCTCCGAGAGCGCACAGAGTGCGCGCGCGACGGGCGTCTGGCTCAAGGAGCGTCTGTATGATCTCCGAGTGTTCGCCGGCTCTGATGAAGTCGCCAACACACTGGACCATCCGGTCTCGGGCGCGCGAGCTTCCGCAGTTGCGACCTCTCAGGCAGAGGGAAGGCTCCACGACTACCTGCTGTCGCTCCACGAGCGATTCACCGACTTCGAGCAGCTCATGGTCGTGGATCTAAACGGAAAAGTCGTGGCGAGCAGCGGAGAAATCGGGCAGATCCGGCTTCCCGCCGACTGGCAGGGGACACTCCATTCCGAAGCCCAGATAGTCGGCGATGTCTACTGGGATTCTACGGCAGGAAGGGCCAAGCTGGTGGTCGCCGTCCCTGCCCAACGTGCGGATGGCCGGATGATCGGGGCGTTCGCGGCGGAGTTGAATCTCGCACCAGTGAGGGTTCTGCTCCACGCATTCGCCCGAGACAGCAGCGCGGCGATTTTCCTTGTCAATAACAAGGGATATCCGATCGCCAGCTCCGAAGGGATGACTCCGGTTCTCGTCAGGACGAGAATGGCGCCACCTACTATGAAGAAGCTGCTGAAGAGCGCACGCGCACCTTTCACCTACAACAGCTTCGGTGGACGCAAAGTCATCGGGACCCTCGAGTCCGTTCCACAGGTCAATTGGGCAACCATC
>JAXDME010000012.1:0-12350 GCA_034666285.1 Gemmatimonadaceae bacterium
GGTGCAGGTGCGCTTATAGGAGCAGGAGTCGGCGGCTTAGTGCCGAAGTGGCGCCTTCGCTACGCACGAGCCCTTCCTGTGCAAAGCTCCCTCATCTATCTACCGCAGGGTAGGCTAGGTGTCGGAGTTGCTTACCCGGTTAATTGGTGACCGTTTCGTTGAACACCATGTCAGCCGATCGAGTAGGAAGCTGGTCTGCGATGGCAGTATTTCTCATTGGGGTCGCCTACCTCGTCGCACTGGCAATCAACTTTGCAGCCCACGGGCTAAGCGCTCCTATCATCGATCCAATTTTGGCGGTGATGGAGGTGCTGACCCTCGTCTCGGCGCCGATCATATTGGTAGTGATCGCCGCAATCCACGGCTACGCATCTGCCAATCACAAGTTGTTCGCTTTGATCGCGCTCTCGTTTGCGATCGTCTTTGTAGGATTGACGAGCGCTGTTCACTTCGTTGAGTTGACGGCGATTCGGCAGCGCGGATCCAGTGGAATACTCTGGCCGTCTCCGGAGTACGCGGTTGAATTGCTTGCCTGGAACTTGTTTCTGGGCCTCGCACTATTGTTCGCCGCACCGGTATTCGACGGTGAAGGTCGGGAAAGGATTGTCAGACGTGGCCTGACAATCAGCGGCGCTCTGTGCGTTGCAGGTATCGTTGGGCCTGTAGTCGGAATTATGCGACTTCAATTGGTAGGCGTATGTGGCTACGCGGTGGTGCTCCCCGTTGTTTGTTTCATGCTTGCAAGGCTATTTCGCCGCAATAGTGATGATGTGCTTGCGACTGAACCAAGGCGTTAGGTAGCCACCACACATGTCAACCGAAGGCAATCGCGAAGAACGCAAAGCCCGGCTTCCCAGTTTCGATCACCCGGAAACGGAACTTCGACGAGCGGGCCATCTCATTTCCTACCCATAGAGATAATCAAGAGCGATGAGCAATCGATTTGCATACCTCGCCGCGATCATCAGCTGCGTACTCGCGCGCCATCTATCCGCCCAGGCGGCACGGCCCGATCCTGTCGGCACATGGCGCGGCTCGTCAATCTGTCAGGTGCGCCCATCGGCTTGTCATGACGAGCGTGTGGTCTACCGAATCACCCGCACAACCGCGCGCGATAGTCTCGCGGTGGATGGACGCAAGATCGTCAACGGCGCGGAAATGGAGATGGGCGTCCTCGGATGTCGCCTCGACGCGCCGAGCGCGCGGCTCACGTGCCAGATACCGAATGGAGTGTGGCACTTCACGATTCGCGGCGACAGCCTCGTTGGCGAACTGCGGCAGTCGGACGGAACGAAAGTCCGCGACGTTCGCACGGGGCGATCACGCTAGGGGCGCGCAGTGGCGCTCGGTATGGTCTCGTTGCGAGCGCGCTACTTGTCGCAGCCCTGTCGTGCAGACGCACAGCCGACCCCTCACTCGATCTAATGCATTCAGTCGGCGCGTGCGATACCACGCCAATGAAACCGTATGGACGAGTGGTTGAAATTCCGAACGCGCATCGACGCACGGATTTCGGAGTACTAACCGGAGTGGTAGTGCAGGACGAGACTGGCGACGCGCTCGAGGGTGCCGTCGTTGATCTCAGGATTATTAGTAATCCGACAGATTCCGCACGGATCTGGCGATATACGAATTCGAAGGGTGGGTTCAGCTTTGATAGTTTAGCACCTGGAGTCTACAGGCTTCGCGTTAGACGAATTGGCGAAGCCTCGGATACTGCTACGATCCGATCTAGCGCAGATCGAGTTGACACTCTTACACTGCGGATGCATGCCTACCGCTGTTTTGGATATTGATCGCGTGCGCTCGGGCGCGGCCTACGAACGTCGCAGCCGACAAGCACTTTCGGATGCAGCTTCGCCGCAACGGTGGTAGCGTGCTTGCAGCCGAACTAGGGGCGTTAGGCAGACATACGCTTCTCTGGCGAGATCCGTGAAAAAACCTTTGCGTATTACACTCCGGATAGTTGGTCTGCTCGCCGGCGGCTACGTATTCCTCATTGCATTTGGGATGTGGTCTCTAAGTCGCACGGGGTACGCTTTTCCTGATCGGGACCTGCCCGGCCACTTGCAAGACCGCTGGGATTGGTCGACGCGCGCGCATCGGTGCGATGACAGCGCGCACGCGATCGCATTCTCTTTGGATCGTAAGACCATGACCATCTCGATGCCACCACACTCGTCGACAGACACGGGCTGGACCGCTACTTATGATATTGTGAGTCTTAGCCCTTCACGCCTCCGAGGAGCCATTCGCGGTGAGAAGCGCCTCACTGATAGTGGCGTGCCAGTCGTGTGGGACCTCGTTCTTTTTGGACCAAATGAGTATCACTGGCATCGAACTGATTGGAAGCCGTGGCAATACACGGTAGGAATCATCAGGTGCGGCCCGAGAGCGGTTACGAGACTAACCAACGAGGTCGTCGGAACGTGATGCGGCTTCGCGGCAATGGTGATAGTGTGCTTGCAGCGGAACTAAACGTTACTCGCACTCTTTCACCGGGTTGCTAATCATGCGAATTCTGTTCGTGCTGGCGTTATGCGCCGTTGCCCTGGAGTGCGAGCGTCCGGATCTCGTGTTCGAGCAAGCTCCGCCACCGACAACATTTGTGGGCCTGCGACAATTGATGGGACCGCCACCGACCGGACCTTGCGTACTCCCGTCGGTCAGGCTGTTGGTGGACTCCTTAAATCCCATCACCCTTGGGGACAGCGCGACGCTGCGCTTACCTCCGGGCTGGCAAACGAGCGCACTTCATCCGCGTGATGACGAGTACGCGGACACCCGACTCGCACTTCCTGGCGGCGCTCGGATTCTTATTCAGCGCCAGCGAAACGGGGCGCGCGGCCGCTCTTATCTGATGTATCGACCCGGTGTGCTCGCCAAGGGAACGACCTGTACTCTTGAGCGTGCTCAGACAGGCGCGATCTGGAGCCGCTACCGTCCCGATCCGCAGGATACCACTCGACTTCTGAAATACACTGCCCTTGGAGCCGTTGTTACGCCTGCCGGTCACTGGTACAGCGTGTCGCTTTGGACAGCGTCTGAATCAGATCAATCTCGACTCGCGAGCATTCTAACCGAAGCGATGCTCCTTCCGCCCCGATAGGATGCCGCCTCGCCGCAATAGTGATACTGTGCTCAGGGCTGAACTAGGGCGTTAGGCGGACTCAACCGCCACTGGGAGTAAAGCTGGGCACCATGCTCGACGGCATCGCTTTTCGTCCATCGTCGATGATAGGAGCGGAGAAGATCGTGACCAACCTCTATGCGCGATGCGTCTTTTTCGTAGCCGATGCGGAGCGGTCGCTGCGCTACGACACAGAGCAACTTGGCTTCTCGCTGGATTGGGACTCAAAAGACGGTGTATTTCAGGTGAGTCTGTTCGGTTTCGAGCTCATCCTGAATCAAGCTGGGGGCCGCACCCGAGCGCGGGTTGGCCATGGACGAGTCTTCATCGGCCTCGAGGACGATCAGGGTGAACTGTTGCGCAAGCATATCGCGGACAAAGGCATCGAGATCCTCCGTGTGCAATGGGGAAGACCAACCCTTGTAATCCGAGACGTGGACGCGAACGAGCTATTCTTTTGGATGCCTCATGATGATTTCGGCAGCGCCATGCATGGATCACCTATTCGCCGTTAAGACCGATGAACGTTAGCTCGGAACCATCGTCGACTCAGGATCCGATTCGCACGCGCGAGGTCAATTGGTTGGTCGTCGCGCTTTTCGTCGGCGTCTCGAGCGGTTTGTTCATGCTGCTTCCCGCCTTCGAGCACGTTACATGGCTGCGTGACCTCCTCGCAGGTCCATCATGGCGCGCGAACGCGTTCATTTTCGCGACTCTTCTCTTCGTCGCTGTCGCAGGAATTATCTTCGGCCTCGGCCGCCTGCGGCCTGCCGATGTCGGACTCCGACTGGACAAGCTCGGAGAAGGGATAATCGTGACCGTGACGGTTTGGTTGCTCATGCAGCTCATCGAGGTCGTCGGAGACATCGCAACTTCGAGCACGATCACTATTGCTCCGTCGTGGATCAGGAACGGTATCGGAGTGACGCTCGCGTGGACCGCCGTGATGTTCCTGGGAACGGCTCTCTATGAGGAGATCGCTTATCGCGGGTTTCTCTTCCCTCAGCTCTATCTGAAAATCGGGGGCACGCATCGCGCGCGCTTCTGGATCGCTCTCCTCCTTAGCCAAGTCGTGTTCGCGGCGACTCATATCCCCGCCCATGTCACGCTCCGTCACCTGTCGGGATCCGCGCTGTGGACGACGGTCGTTCTGCAAGGCATCACCGGAGGCATGCTGGTGCTTCTGTACTTGAGGACTCGGAATCTCTGGATCTCTATCGGCCTTCACGGTTTGGCCAATGCGCCTACGCCACTCGTCGGCGGGGCGTCGGGGTTTGAAGTGTTCCTGGTAATCCTCGTCATCGGCTGGCCTTGGATTGCACGCAGACCCCAGCACCGAAGATTCGCGCGAGTCAAATCGCTGGCGGAAACACCCACCAGTTCTGAAACCCGGCCGAATGGCCCTCGTATGGGACAACCATAAGACGCCATCCACCACCCGCCCTCGAGGACACCAGTGAAGCCCAACACACTGACCATTGCATCCTTGCTCTCGATCATACTCCTGCCATTTCACATCGGCGGCGACGTCGCCCTCGGGTTCGACAAGGGAGGGTCTGGACTCGTCTTCGTCGTGGTGCCCATCCTGCTCGTCGTCGCGTGCGGAGCATTGCTGCTGGCCGAGCGGAGATCGGGACACGTCATCATGTTCCTCGGCGGACTCGCGGCGCTGGGCATGCCCATCATCCATCGAAACAACGGGTTCACTGCGACGGTCGCCAAGGCGCCAGGCGGTCTCTTTTTCATGTGGACCCTCATGGCGCTCGGCGTCACCGGTGGCCTCGCTCTGATTCTTTCGGCGCGCGGACTGTGGAGACTGCGTTCGCGGAAAACCTGATGCTCAGCGAGCTGGATCCAAGCGCCGACGTTAGTCGCCAGCTCCAGGCAAGCTCCGCTTCTCATGGCCGGTGAGTTCGGCCTCGGCGATATCCCCGCGACTGTCGAGCAATTCTCGCCTCACCGCTCGCCTGGCCACAGCGAGCGAACCAGCGGCACAGACAGCGCACGCAAGTGCGAACGTTGGGGCGATCGCCAGCACCTCTCCCCAGCTAAGGGACACGGCACTGGCCCAGAGCGCAGATAGGAGAAGACCGCCGATTGCACCCAACCCAGCAAAGCGCCGAATTGACATCTGATCAAATGTGCGACGGCCTTTGGTCAGCACGAGGAGCGCAGAGAATGTGATCCCGGCGATGAAGCCGAATACGCCGAAGACGAGAGGGATCGGAGCGTCGGTCTCGACGCCAAACACCCAACGTGGCACTGAGCCCACAGCGCCCAAGGCTACTGCCCAGGTGAGGCCCATCCCGATTGCACCGCGAATGCGTCGCAGCCAGTTCATTTGCTCAGCCCCCGCCTTCAGTATATGGCCAAGTTCTTTGTATTGCAAAGTATGGATCGGGGAGGCGGCATTCAAGACCGTTACTCGTTGCGGCTGACAAGCGATTCGAGGATTGCGAATGCTGCGAATTCGCTCTTATTTGACTCGCTTGCAACTGAACTTGGGCGTTGGGCAGACAACACACCTCACGCGCTGTCGAGACACGGGTGTTGACGCGCCAGAACATTTGAGACTCAAATGAGAAAACTCAAAATCATCGAACACATCTCGCTGGACGGCGTGATCCAGCACTCCGCCGATGACGGCGATTTCCCCTACGGCGACTGGACCGCGCCGTATCGCACGCCCGCTGGCCGGGATGCAATCCTCGCCGCGCAGGGCGAGAGCTTCGATCTGCTGCTCGGCCGTCGCACCTACGATATCTGGTCGGGTTACTGGCCAAAAGCGCCGAGCAGTCCGATGGCGGACGGCCTCAATGCGGCAAGGAAATATGTCGCTACCCACCGTCCGGAAAGTCTCGAGTGGGGCCCGTTCGAGGGCATTGGACCGGACGTCGTCGAGGCCATCCGGCGCATCAAGTCGCACGACGGCCCGGACATTATCCTCTGGGGAAGCTCCACGCTGACATCGACGCTCCTCGAACACGGACTTGCGGATGAAGTATGGCTGGCCGTCTATCCGGTTCTGTTGGGAACGGGAAAGCGCTTCTTCGCCGAAGGAACTCCGGCACATTCATTCGAACTCGTCAACACGCAGGCATTTCCGTCCGGCATCATCTTCAATACTTACAAGATCGTCGCCCATTTGAAGACCTAACACAACGCTGCAGCTGACCACTCACCGGGAACGTGACCATGTCTTCCATCATCCATTCGCAGACAGCTGACATTCCGTCCAACATGACAACGACCGGCTTCGACGTGCCTGGATTCCGAATCGTTGACAATCTTGGCGTGGTACGTGGTGTCGTAGTCCGATCCCGATCGGTTTTCGGAACCGTCGGCGCAGGCTTTCAGACACTGCTTGGCGGCAATATCTCGATCTTTACCGAGCTCGCTGAGCGAACCCGCAAGCAGGCCTTCGACACGATGCTGGTTCAGGCGCATAGGGCAGGGGCCGACGCAGTGATCGGCATCCGCTACGACGCGAACGAGTTGATGAAAGGCGTGACGGAGGTATTGTGCTACGGGACGGCGGTTCGCGTCGAGGCGCTGTAAGACTGAAGACCATCGCGCTCTCCTGAGCTTTGACCACTCGCCGCTTCGCAAGAATGAACTTCGACCAGAAATGTCATGACTGACAAGACTGTTTGGTTCGTAACCGGCGCTGGCCGCGGAATGGGCGTAGACATCGTGAAGGCGGCACTGGCCGCCGGCCACGCTGTGGTGGCAACTGGCCGCAATACTGACGCGGTGGCCAGAGCTGTTGGGACTGCCAAGGACCTGCTTGTCGTCAAGCTCGATGTCACCAGTCCTGACGATGCCAAGGCCGCAGTAGCCGCGACTCTCAAGCAGTTCGGCCGCATCGATGTGCTCGTCAACAACGCCGGAAACTTCTACGCCGGGTTCTTCGAAGAGATCTCTCCGGAAGACTTCCGAGCGCAGGTCGAGACGAATTTTTTCGGCACGGTGAACGTGACGCGTGCGATGCTCCCGGTCATGCGTGCCCAGCGCCACGGACTAATCGTTACGATTTCCTCGACCGGCGGAATCACCGGGCAGGCTTTCGTCTCTGCCTACTCTGCGGCGAAGTTCGCCGTCGAGGGCTGGATGGAGTCGTTAGCGTTTGAAGTCGCGCGATTCGGCATCCGCACGATGCTGGTGGAACCGGGCTTTTTTCGCACCGAGTTACTTACAGACGAGTCGACCAAGTGGCCGGAGGCCTCGATCTCTGACTACGCGGAATCCACGCGCGAGACTGTGGTGGCCTGGAAGAAAATGAACGGGCTGCAGGGCGGTGATCCCGCCAAGCTTTCCAAGGCTCTGGTCCAACTCGCCAGTGAGGCGGAACCGCCGCAGCGTTGGCCCGCCGGCGCCGACGCCGTCGAGACGCTCGCGAAGAAAGCCAATGAGCTGCTCGCCCAAGCCAGCGCCCACCAGGCTTTGTCCTCCTCACTCTCATACGACGACGCTGACGCGTGAGACGCGGCACCGATCTGCCGATATGATCCCCAAATTTCTCTTTCCGCTGCTTCCGTACCGCTCGATTGCCTTTCCGTTTCTTGTCGCGAGTGCGATCGCAGTGCCCTGTTGGTTGGTCTTTCGGCTGTACCGCTTTCGGACTTCCGGACACCGCGTGTCGTTCCGGCGCGAAATCCTGCTCCTCACGTTCGTCGTCTATCTCTCCGGCCTTGCCACTGCCACACTCCTCCCCAACCATAGTTCGCGACTGGTTGCCCAAAGTGCGGTGGAGCTCGACCTCCATCCGAGTGTGGCTTCGCTGACCTGTTCTTCCGCGACACTGCCCATGGGTTCGACCGCGCAAGCGTTCTGCGTGCGCAACGCACGCGGCAATTTTGTACTCTTTTTCCCGCTCGGCATCTTGCTCCCTCTGGTATGGAGGCGTCTTACCTTCTGGAAGGGGATGCAAATCGCGATCGCTGTTTCATGCAGCATCGAGCTCGTTCAATACCTTTCGAGAGCATGGGGGCATCGAACTGCAGACGTGAACGATGTGATCCTGAACGTTTTGGGGGCGAGTCTCGGCCTGGCAGTCGTGTTTTTGCTGCGGTTGCGCCCCGCCGAGACGGTAACGTCCGAGGCAGCTCGGCGCGGGTGACCTTGCATCGTCGTATGTTTTGCACAACCGCCCACTGGAGCAACTATGCTGACTCGCGCTGCCACCGTTGTCCTCTCCTTCGTCCTCGCGACTTCCGCATCGGCGCAGGGGCTCATGCTCGACATGCACCGCGACGTCGGGGGCGTGCAGAAGAAGTTCATTGACCTCGCCAAAGCGATTCCCGAAGCTTCCTACTCGTGGCATCCCGATGGCGCCCGATCCGTCGGCGAGGTCCTGCTGCACATTGCAGGGGAGAACTATTTGATCCCGTCGTTCATGGGCAGGCCAATACCGGCTGGAGTCGCCATCAGTGCCACCGACATGAAGACGATCGACGCCTACGAAGCAAGGAAGCTGACGAAAGACCAGATCATCGCGGAGCTCGAAGCTTCGTTCGCAAACCTGCACGCGGGGCTGCCGACGACGGACGCCAACCTGAACGAAAACATCAAGTTCTTCGGACAGGACATCAGCCGACAGAGCGCAGTCATCGGCACCGTCAATCATCTGCATGAGCATTTGGGTCAGCTGATCGCCTACGCGCGGATCAACAAAGTGACGCCTCCCTGGAGTCGCTGAGAGCCGACACGATTGAAGCGCCATGTCCTGATCTTCGGTCTTGTGGGTGGGCTCCTCATCGCCACCCTCCAGTACACCGAATACCGCTTCATCGTCATCGAGCACTCGGTCGAGATCTACGGTGCTCTCGTTGCAATGCTCTTCGCGACATTCGGCATCTGGCTCGGCCTCCGCATCACGCGTAGGCGAGAGACGATCGTCGTGCGAGAAGTTCTCGTCCCGGCCTCAGGGCTGGGCGCCGAGCCAGGTTCGGCTTTCATTCCAAACACCGCCAAGCAGCAGAGCCTTGGGATCACCGCCCGCGAGCTCGAAATCCTCAGCCTCGTCGCCCGCGGCTTGAGCAATCGCGAGATCGCGACTCAGCTCTTCGTCTCGGAGAACACCGTAAAGACCCACTGCTCGCGCGCATTCGACAAGCTCGGAGCAGCGCGCCGCACCCAGGCTGTGCAGCTTGGCAAAGAGCTCGGTCTGCTGCCCTGAATCGAGTCACCCGAAAGGACGATTTCCGCTTCGCTCGTGCAAAATCATCCAAAAGGATGACGACATCCGGCGCGCCACACCGTATCGTGGCTCCATCCTAAATCACACCCGGGAGCCTCACATGAAGAAAACCGTCCTCACCTTCGGCCTCATCTCCGGCTTGATCATCTCCGTGCTCATGGGCGGCTCGCTGCTCGTCGCCGACAGGATCGGCTCGGGCCACAGCATGATGCTCGGCTACACGATCATGGTAGCGTCGTTCCTGCTCATCTACTTCGGGATCCGAAGCTATCGCGACAACACGCTTCCGGGCGAAATCTCCTTCAGCCGCGCCTTCGCCTGCGGCATTCTCATCACGCTGATCACGACGGCCTGCTACGTCGTCACTTGGGAAATTCTCTACTTCAACTTCATGCCGCACTTCATGGACAGCTACTTCGCCGCGCAAATCCACAAGGTGCAGTCCGCCGGCCTGGACTCCGTTGCCACCGCCGCGCAGGTCGCCGCCATCCAGCACTCGCAGCAGCTTTACCAGAACCCCCTCATCAACATCGCGTACACCGCTATGGAGCCCCTGCCTGTGGGACTCATCATCACCCTGATCTCTGCAGCGCTCCTCCGCCGCAAAGCTCCCGCGCCCAGCAACTCCTCGGCAAACCCCGCCCTGGCCTAAGCCTGCAATTCACAATATTCGAAGGCACTCAGCCTCGGAGGTTCCATGAAGCGAGTCACAGGTATCGGCGGCATCTTCTTCAAAGCCAGGGACGCCAAGGCACTACAGGCCTGGTACAAGCGGCACCTGGGGATCGATGTCCAGGACTGGGGTGGCGCCTCTTTCACGTGGATCGACGGCGAAGGTTAGCCGGTTGCCGGAACAACGGCCTGGCTGATCACTTCGGCAGAAAGCAAGCAGTTTGCGCCGAGCACTGCGGCTTTCATGGTCAACTACCGGGTGGAGGATCTCCATGGCCTGGTGAAAGTCCTGCGCGAGGAAGGCTGCAACGTTCTCGACAAGATCGACGATTCTGAATACGGGAAGTTTGGCTGGGTGATCGATCCGGAGGGAAATAAGGTAGAACTTTGGCAACCGCCTGCCGGTCAATGACCTGGACCGGCCTTAATCTGTTCTCATCTTGACGGGCCGAATCGGTAAGGTTACACTTACGTAAGTGAGCACTTACCAAGACAGACAATTCAATGCTTTGGGCGATCCGACGCGTCGGGCGGTCCTGCGGCTTCTGCGCGGTGGCCCGATGCCCGTGGGCGAGATCGCCGACAAGTTCGACATCAGCCGCCCCGCTATTTCGCAACAGTTGCGGGTCCTCAAGGACGCGGGCCTCGTGACCGACACGCCGGTCGCCACGCAGCGCCTTTACGAGATCAACCCGGCGGCCTTCCAGTCGCTTCGCGCGTGGCTCGACGACTTCTGGAACGTCGCCCTGGGAGAATTCAAGAACCGCGTCGAGTCGCGTCGCGCAACACAACGGAGAAGGGCATGACAGCGAGCATCGTGGAGCTACCCGTTCGCAAGACCGTCGTCGTCAACGCACCTGTGCGTGACGCGTTTGAAGTCTTCACCGACGACATCGATTCCTGGTGGCCGCGCACGCACCACATCGGGAAGGCGCCGATGCGCCGCGTGATCGTCGAGGGAAAGGTCGGCGGCCGGTGCTACACGGAGCAGGAGGACGGCTCCGAGGCCGATTGGGGGCGCGTGCTGGAGTGGTCGCCGCCTCACAAGCTGCGACTCGCCTGGCAGATCACGCACGAGTGGGGTTATCAGCCGGATCTCGCCAGGGCCAGCGAGGTGGAGGTGCGCTTCATCGCCGAACACCAGAATAGGACGCGCGTCGAACTCGAGCATCGCCATTTCGAGCGTCACGGCGCGGGCGGGGAAACCATGCGCGCTGCGGTCGATGCGCCCAACGGCTGGACGGCCATCACGGCGCTGTACCAAGCGCGCGTCGGCGCGCGGTTCGGCGAATCGACGTGAGCACGGTCTGGTTGTATCGCGTGTCCGCGGTTCTGTTGGCGCTCTTTGCGCTCGGGCACCAGATCGGGTTCCGGCACGTGGATCCGGCGTGGGGTGTCGATGCCGTCGTGCGCGGCATGCAGACCGTGCCCTTCCCGGTTCAGGGCTTCCAACGTACCTACTGGGACTTCTTTTCCGGCTTCGGATTCTTCTCGACTGCGTTCCTCTCTTTCTCAGCGCTCTTCGCCTTCGACCTTTCCAGACAGGAAAGGGACGTGCTCGCGAATCTGAGGTTCGTGCGGTGGGCCTTCGCGGCGTGCTATGTCGTCATCGCCGCGCTGGTATTCAGGTACTTCTTCGCCGTGCCTTTCGTCTTTTCCTCGCTCGTCGCGATCGCCCTCCTCGTGGCAGCTTGGATAAAACCGGGTACTCCCGTGAGCACAGGTTCGACCATCGAGAACTACTTCGACCAGCTGAAGACCAAGCGCGGCTGGGAGGCTTCACTCGCGGACGATATGGTCTTCAACAGCTTCACTAGCCCACCAAGGGAAGTGCGCGGCAAGTCAGCGTACCTCGAAGCGACGAAGCGCTTCTACGGCTCGATCCAGTCGATGGAAGTGCGCGAGCTCACGGTCGACGAAGACCGGGCCGTGGCGCTCACGCGGTATCAGTTGCGCGGACCCATCGGGGACTTCACAAGCGATGTCGCCGAAGTGTTCGGCGTTGCGAACGGCAAGATCAATTCCTTCGCGATCTACTTCGACACCGCGCCGTTCCCGAAGTAGCCCGCTAGCGAACGTTGCAGGTGAAAAGCACTTTTCGGAGGAGACTTCGCCGGCTGGCCTTTGGTGCCAGAGCATTATCGGGTTCGGAGCTGGTTCAACGGTCGTGACGGAAGGAGTGCGGACTTTGCATTCATCCAGTGACAAATAGCAATCCGCCCAGCGACGTCCGTCTCTGGCAGCTGCTCCGCGCAATCGCGATGCGTGACGCGGCAAAAGCGTCGCGCCTGCTTGCCGAGTCGCCGCGACTCGCGTTGGACGCCTCGCCGGTAGGCGCGACTCGTGCCT
>JAXDME010000013.1:0-5766 GCA_034666285.1 Gemmatimonadaceae bacterium
CGGCTCCGACCGTTCTGGGGACGTTGGGTGGACAAAGCAGCACGGCCTATGGAGTCAACGACGCCGGAGATGTCACCGGCGAGAGTTACACAAAGACCGGATTACAGCGCGCATTCTTTTCAGCGGCCGGCAGCGGATCTCTGATCGATCTCGGCTCGCTCGGGAGCGGCACCGCGTTTAGCACCGCTACAGGTATCTCGGGCCACTTGGTCGTTGGCTTCACAGTGGTTGGCTCGGGCCGTCTGCCCCCATGGCACGCCGCGCTGTGGATAGTTCCGTAAGAAAACCAGCGTCTATCTCGGCGCCGTCCGTTGGACGCGCGCGCTGGAACAATCTCACCCGTTCAAGAACAGGAGACCTTGTGCAGCCCTCGCAAATTTTTCATCGGCATTACGCCTTTGTCCTAGCCGCGGTCGCGATCGCATGCTCGGCACCAGATTCGGTCAACTCGCCCACGGCCCTTACCGAACTCCAGCTCGATGCCGCGCGCCCAACCGATCCGGGGTATACGGTCATCGAGCTACCCACTTTTCCCGGTGATCGGGAGAGCTTTGCAGTAGAGGTCAATGACGCGGGTACCGTTGTCGGTTACGGGATCGGACCCACATTCCCCCGGGGATTCGTGCTGACTGCAACGAGTTCAACACCAATACCCCTCGGCGACGCCGCGAGCTGGAGCAGGGGGTTGGCAATCAGCAGCGGCAGTAACGGTAGCCCCTTGTACGTGGTCGGGGACTACGCATCAGTCACGGAAAACAGTCATGCCACGCGCTGGACGGTGGACCCCATTACACAAAGTGCGACCGGAACCTCGCTCAGCACTCAGAGCGGGAACGCCAATGGCGTCAACGACGCCGGAAAGGCAGTGGGGACCTCAGGTTCGGACGCAGTCATCTGGGACCTTGATGGAACTGCGACGACAATCGCTCCTCCAGACGCAACATTCACCAACGGCGTCGGCCGTGACATCAACAACGCCGACCACGGTGTGTTCAACTTCAGCGGGCCCTCATACACCAGGACCTATTTTCGAAACGCCGACGGCAGAATGCTCGAGCTGCCTCCTCTCAGCGGCGACGTTTCCACTTATGGGCGGCGTGTCAGCGAGGTTTTCGGCAACACTGTCTACGTCGCCGGGACCAGCTTCCTAAACGACAATTCCTTTCATGCGATGCGTTGGACCATAGACGTGACAACCAATTCCATTGTCAACACCGAGAATCGTGCTGAAACATCGAGCAGCTCTGATGTCAGCACCGGAGGCTCGATGTCGGGATCCGTCACAGGCCGGCAAAAGAATACTCCATTTCTTTGGCGGTTGACTGGGCTGCTGACGTTGAATCTTCCGAAAGGTGGCGGCAGCGCCGATGCGAGCGGGATCAGTGACAACGGCAAGTACCTGGTCGGCCAAGCCTCCATTCGCCAGCAGCGGCGCGCGGTGCTGTGGACTTTTGCATCCCCCTAAGGGTCCAAGGCCGGCGTATCACGTGTCATTCACCGAGGTCGTTATGAAGACATTGTTGCGCGTCCCGATACGAGGGCTTGCCATTGTGCTCGCCATCGGTTGCGGCGGAGAGGCGATAATCAGGCCAATTATGAAAGGGCCGTCGAATTTGAATTCATCAACCACCGTGAACGGCTGCACCTTCGCATTTACGATTCAGCCGATCACGCTCTCCCCGCCCAACCACAAGTACGCGGTAGTAGCACTGAATGATCTAGTAACCAGCTTCAGTGACAGCTGTGATCCGAACGTGACCGTGACCAGCGGCGGGATTATCACCTGCGTCAGCAGCGACGAAGCTGAAGACGATCCGGGCGGCAGCGATGGCAACACTCTCAATGACATAGAAATCGCCGGTGCAACCACGCTCCATCTCCGAGCGGAGCGCGATGATGCGCTGAATGGTCGAGTTTACACGATCAACTTCACGGTCGTGGATGTTTTCGCTAACGCAGCAAGCGCCACGGCCACTGTGACCGTGCCACTGATCAAAACTAGCCCGGCACTGCTTGGACCAGGTACAGGCTATTCGTTACCTCGCTCTTGCCAAGTTTGAAGAGTGCTGGCGGGTGCGTTCGAAGACAGCCCTAGTAAGCCGTACGAATCCTGGCAACTGTCCGTTCAATAGGAGCATCGCGTCGTCGTTAGGTCTTTCACCGCGTAGAGGGAGTTTATGAAAAAGTACACACGCTTGGCTCTCCGACCACTGAGTGCAGTGAATTCAATCGCATTTCTCGCCGTAGCAGTCCTTGTCGCCGCCGCTTGTTCAGAATCTACCCTGCCAACCGAAAGCAAATTAGGAACTCAGCCTCATGTTGCGAGCGTTGTGCTGGGCGGCTGCCCGAACCCATTTACGGCCATCGATATGCTCGATGTCGATGGCCAAGCAGCGGACCGGAACGGCGACGGTGTCGCTTGCTCCTTAACAGAGAACGGGATGATCGTTACCTGGGTCGACAACAACGTGCCGTTGACCCAGATCGGAGGGTGTCCGAACGGCTTCACGTTCATCTACGCGAAAAGCATGGATCCGAAATACGCAGACGTCGACCGTAACGGCGATGGCTTCGCGTGCTCGAGGATCACGGGTAGCGGCGCCACGATCATCATCGACAACAACAACAGCGCCCCGGCAAAGATGTAGCACCGACGGAGGCGTCGATTAGGAGCTGCTTCTGCACCACTGACGTCTGGGAGTGGACAGCGTGCTCCCCATCGTTAGCTTAGCAACGGCGGAGAATTTCTTCTCCGTCGTTGCTGAGATGCGATGAAAAACAAACGCCATCATTGGATAGTCCGCCTCACCCACTGGGTGAACGTCGTCGCCATCATCGTCATGGTCGGCAGCGGACTCCGCATCTTCAACGCCTACCCCGCATTCGCCCGGCGCGGGGAGATTTTCTGCTGCTATCCATTCGAGCACAATTCCATTCCGGCCTGGCTCACCTTCGGCAGCTGGCTCGGCGGCGCCCGGAACTGGCACTTCGCGATGATGTGGGTGCTCATCGTGAACGGGCTCATCTACCTCTCATTCGTGTATCTGCACGGAGAATGGAGGGACCTCGTCCCGCGCAAAGGTGATATCCGCGACAGCTGGCAGATGATGGAGTTCTATGCGTTCAGGCGAAAGGATCATCCGCACCAGGGAAAGCACAACGCGCTGCAGAAGTCGGCGTATTTTGCGCTGCCTTTTGCCGGCGCGGTCGCCGTCGTAAGCGGAATCGCCATCTGGAAGCCGGTTCAGCTTTCGTGGCTCACGAATCTTCTCGGCGGATATGTGTGGGCGCGCTACTGGCACTTCTGGGCGATGCTCGTGATAGTCATTCTCAGCGTGATCCACGTCTTTATGGTATTCGCGGTCGACCCTTACTCGATTCCGTCGATGATCACCGGAAACTACGACGAGGGAAATTCTCCGGAAGCGAGAAACGCGCGACCGTTCTATCACCTCTTCCCACGTCGTGGACCGCAGGCGCCACCGCCGGAGGCGACGTGAAAGTCGATCCGAAAGACTACATCTCGATTGGCGGAATCGACCGGCGCGAGTTTCTCTCGTGGGGCGGGATCGTGTCCGCCGCGTTCCTTGCCGCATGCAACTCTCGCGGGCCGAAGGCCGCCACGAAGCTTCTCAAATACGCGGAGCGGAAAAACCGAGTAGTAGAACGCGCGCTCTTCCGTCACACGTCGATGGATGCAGTAAGGCCCGGCGCGTACGACGCAGGCAGCAAGCTGCCGAGCTACTTCATTTCGCCCACTGTGCCGGTGTGGGACGAAAGTGTAAGAGGGAAGTGGGCGCTTGAGGTGGGTGGCCTCGTCGCAAATCCATTGCGCCTCACACTCGACGACCTCCAGCGCTTGCCGCAGATGTCGAATCGGGTCAATCACTATTGCGTAGAGGGATGGACAGCCGTCGAAACGTGGACGGGCTGCCGCTTCAGCGATCTCGCCAAGCTGGCGCGCGTTTCACCAGAAGCACATTACGTCGATTTCCAGTCCTTCGACAACGACTACCACGAGAGCTGGGATCTGGAGAGCGCGATGCACAGGCAAACCGTCGTAGCGTACGGGTTGGACGGGAAGATGCTGGAGCCGGCGCATGGAGCACCGGCGCGCGTGTACTCGCCGGTAAAGCTCGGTTACAAGAACACGAAGTACCTTACGAAAATCGTTTTCATGCCCAGGATGAACGGCGGGTATTGGAGCGACATGGGATACGAGTGGTACGGCGGCACTTAGAGCCGCGGCGTACCGGATCGGGATGCGATTGGACATCCACAGAACTGAAGCAGGGAGCTCTGAGCGAACTACGCTTGATAGCTCAGAGCATTTATACCCGCTGTTCCACAGACCAGACTATCTAATCCGCGTCTTTGGCGGGGTCTGCTTCAGCCGCGAATTGGTATCGCCCTCGCCTCTGCGAGCAGCGCCGCGAAAGAGCAGGACCTCCTTCAGGTACTGGCGATTCATGATCGCGCCGATAATCAGGAGTGCGCTGCCCGCGAGCACGCTGATCGTGCCCCAGCGCCAGGTGTCTCGACCGATCAGGGCCGCGGCCATGCACAGTGTGCCTATCGCGACGAGAGTCTGGCCCGCCTTGTGAGGTACCGCGCGAGTCCGGCGTCGACGCTCGCGGAGCGGGGCGACACCGCCGGCTTGCCAGGCGTCGAGTAGAATCGTGAGCCCTATCAACGCCACCAGGACGCCGAGCAGTATCGGAAGTTGTTCGAGCCTCATGGGAGGTTGGAATGCAAGAAGGGGGCGCGGACTCTCGAGCGCTCGGGCACGTGCAGGGCTGTCCCTGTTAATTTGAGGTGATGAAGAGTCAACTCGAACGCGTCCGCTCCACGACTATCCTCGCTGTGCGTCGCGACGGCCAGGTTGCGCTCGGCGGCGACGGCCAAGTCACGGTCGGTCAGACGGTAATGAAGTCGAACGCGCAAAAGGTTCGCACCCTGCGCGGCGGCAAGCTGCTCGCCGGATTCGCGGGAGCGGCCGCCGACGCATTCACTCTGTTCGAAAAATTCGAGGAGAAGCTCGAGAAATATCCGAGCAACCTCCCGCGTGCCGCGGTGGAGCTGGCGAAAGACTGGAGAAGCGATCGCGTTCTGAGACGGCTCGAGGCACTCCTCGCCGTCACCGATCGCGAGCACGGATTCATCATCTCCGGCACCGGGGACATCATCGAACCGGACGATGGAATCCTCGCCATAGGCTCGGGCGGCACCTACGCGCTTTCCGCCGCTCGCGCTCTGCTCGAGAATACCCAGCTTCCCGCGCGCGACATTGTGCGGAAAGGGCTGGAGATTGCGGCGGAGATCTGCGTCTATACCAACGCGAACATCACCGTTCTGGAACCGAGCTGATGTCATCACCACGAACACAGCAGGCTCTGGAGCGGCTCGCAGGCCTTACACCGAAGCAGATCGTCGAGGAGCTCGATCGCTATATCGTCGGACAGGCGGACGCGAAGAAGGCGGTAGCGATCGCGCTGCGAAATCGCTGGCGCCGGCAGCGGGCTCCTGAGTCGATTCGCGAGGAGATCTCGCCCAACAACATCATTCTCGTGGGGCCGACGGGTGTCGGCAAGACGGAGATCGCGCGCAGGCTCGCGCGTCTCGCGGGAGCGCCCTTCGTGAAAGTCGAGGCGTCAAAATTCACCGAAGTGGGATACGTCGGGCGCGATGTCGAGTCGATGGTCCGCGATCTCGTTGAGAGCGCAATCAACATGGTCCGCGCGGAGCGCGAAGGCGAAGTGCAGGACA
>JAXDME010000014.1:0-16533 GCA_034666285.1 Gemmatimonadaceae bacterium
GATGACGCAGTGTGTCTGCTTCGAGCAGCGACTGACGGAGCTCGAACCGAACGGCAACGTGGGCCGCTACGCCGAATGCCTGTCGCTCCGCGGAGTCTGTGCTCTGGATTATCGTGACGATTTCCGGCGGAATGCGCCGGTGCAGTCCGACATACTCCTCAAACGAGTTCAGCACGCGCCGGCTGAGCGCTTCAGTCTCCGGGTCCTGGGTTCCAATTCCTTCGAATGGAAGAGGGGACGCGGCCGCGCGCAAAACGTTGCCGCCCGGGATATAGCGTGTGACACGCGCGCGCGCGATTCCTTCCACGAGTACGCGCGTAGTGCCGGTAGGAAGTCTCGACACCTGGACCACCCGGCCGATTACACCGGTGCGGTGGAGGTCGGCGGCGGCCGGTTCCTGTTTCTCGCCGTCGCGCTGCGAGACGAGCAGAATGATCTTGTCTTCGGCAAGCGCGGCTTCGATCGCTGCCAGCGAGGCAGGACGCCCAACGAGGAGCGGAATTACTACATAGGGGAAAATGACAACATCCCGAAGCGGAAGGACCGGAATCCGGTCCGACGTCGGGATGCTCTCGTTGTCGCGTACAAAAATTGGCGTCAAATGGGTAGTGGCTAGTCCGAGGCCGAACGGGCGAACCCTACTAATCTAGTCCGACGCACAATGGGCGCAGAGCACGTATCTACTACGCCTCTTTCTTTCTCCGCACCGGCGAGATCTCGAGCAGGGGCTGCGTGCCGTTGGTGATGCACGATTCGGTCACCTTCACTTCGACGACATCCTCTCTGCCTGGAAGGTCGAACATCACCTCCATCAGGACTTCCTCGAGGATTGCCCGGAGGCCGCGAGCGCCGGTGCCACGCTTGAGCGCCTTGCCCGCGATTGCCACGAGAGCTGCCTCGTCGAACGTGATCTTCACGTCCTCGAGTCCGAACAGCTTCGCGTACTGCTTGGTCAGCGCGTTCTTCGGCTCTTTCAGGATGCGGACGAGAGCTTCTTCGTCTAAACCTTCGAGCGCGACCGTTACAGGCAAGCGTCCAACCAGCTCGGGGATCAATCCGTAACGGAGCAGATCGTCTGGTTCGACCTCGGAGAACATCTTGGTTTGAGCCAGCTTCTTCTCGCGGGCAGCGGTGCCGTTGAAGCCGATCTGCCGGCGACCGGTGCGGGCTTCGATGATCTTCTCGAGGCCGTCGAATGCCCCACCGCAAATGAAGAGGATGTCCTTGGTGTTGAGCTGGATATACTCCTGCTGCGGGTGCTTCCGGCCGCCCTGTGGCGGCACCGAAGCGACGGTGCCTTCGATGATCTTCAGCAGCGCCTGCTGGACGCCTTCGCCCGACACATCGCGAGTGATGCTAGGATTCTCTGACTTTCGCGCGATCTTATCGATCTCGTCGATATAAACGATTCCGCGCTCGCACTCGGCGACATTGAAATCGCCGGCCTGAAGGAGACGAACCAGGATGTTTTCCACGTCCTCCCCGACGTAACCGGCTTCGGTAAGCGTGGTAGCGTCCGCGATCGTAAATGGAACGTCCAGAATGCGAGCTAAGGTGCGAGCCAGGAGCGTCTTACCGACGCCGGTCGGTCCGATCAGCAGAATATTTGATTTATCGAGCTCCACATCGTCGTCTTTGAGCGAGCTGGAGTTGATCCGCTTGTAGTGGTTGTACACCGACACAGCCAGGGCCTTCTTGGCCTGCTCCTGCCCGATAACGTACTGGTCGAGAACATCCTTGATTTCCTGGGGAGCAGGGACCTGGGTTATGGCCTCTGCTACCTCGCGCTCCTCATCCTCCGCCAGAATCTCGTTGCAGAGAGCGATGCACTCGTTGCAGATGTAGACGGACGGTCCGGAAATGAACTTCCGGACGGAATCTTTCGACTTTCCGCAGAACGAGCAGCGAAGATGTTTCTCTTGGGACATAGATAGACGGGGGAACGAGTGATGCCGGTATTATCCCGGGCACCGAAACCTTGTTTAAGATACCTAACAGCCGCGCCGAAAACGGTCAAGCAAGGAATCCGGGAGCATGACTTGTGAAGAAATTCACAAGTAACGAACCCGTAGCCTATGCCTTCTTCTTGAGAGCTTCCTCCATCTCACCGCGGTACGAAATAACGTTGTCGATCATCCCGTACTCTTTGGCCTCGTCCGCCGACATGAAACGGTCGCGGTCGGTGTCTCGTTCGATGCGCTCCACGGGCTGCCCGGTATGTTTGGCCATGAGCTTGTTCATCTCCGACCGCAGGTGGAGGATCTCTTTTGCCTGGATCTCGATGTCGGACGCTGTGCCTCCGCCCCCGCCCTGCGAGGGCTGGTGAATCATGATGCGCGAGTGGGGAAGCGCTGAGCGTTTGCCGGGACGGCCCGCCGCGAGGAGGAAAGCGCCCATGCTGGCAGCAAGCCCCATGCAGTTGGTGTTAACCGGCGACTTGAGGAACTGCATGGTGTCGTAGATCGCCAGGCCAGCCGACACGCTGCCACCCGGCGAGTTGATATAGATGTGGATGTCGCGCTCGGGGTTGTCCGACTCCAGAAAGAGCAACTGGGCGATGATGATGTTGGCCACGTCGTCGTTGATCGGCGTGCCGAGGAAAATGATCCGGTCCATGAGGAGCCGGGAAAAAACATCGTAGGTACGCTCGCCACGGCTGGAGCGCTCGATGACGTAGGGCGTGTAGATCGTCGGCATTGGCTCTTCTTCTTCCTTGTTAGGCATTAGTCGAAACGTCGTTTCTATCCAGCAACCACTTGAAGACCTTGTCCTCGGTGATGCTCCTTTCCATTTCCTTTAAGCGGCCACTCTTCTCGAGCTGCGCGTAAATCTGCCCGGGGTTGGCACCGCGTTTCTCGGCCTGCTCGGCGATGCGATCGTCGAGGTCCTTCTCGGTTGCGGTCAAACCCTCTTTCTCGGCGATCGTCTCGATCACCAGGTCGCGCCGGATCTGCCGCTCCGCCATTGATCGGAACTCTCCCGCAAACTGCTCGCGCTCTTCTTTTGGCACCTTGTAGGCTTCCGCGTAGTTCTCGACGAACTGCTGCACCCAGCTCTTCGGCACGTCGAACGCGTTCGCGGAGATGATCTGGTCGATCAGCTGCTGCCTCACCCCGGCTTCCACCTCGTGCTCGGCGTGACGCTCCATGTCGGATCGCACGGCAGTCTTTAAGGCGTCAAGCGACTCGAAGTCTCCGACTTCGCGCGCGAACGCATCGTCGAGTGCGGGTGCGGACTTCCGCTTCACCTCGTTGAGCGTGATACGAACGGTCTTCGTCTGTCCACGCTGCTTCTCATCGGGGAAGTCGTCGGGCCATTTCACCGGGCGCTCGACAGTCTCCCCGGGAGCTGCGCTCATTATCAGCTCTTCGATTCCGGGAATTGCCTGCCCCGCCCCCAGCACGATGGGATAGCTCTTTCCTTCTGCCGTTTCGGCACCATCCACAGAAGTCGCGAGTTGGACGTTGACCATGTCTCCCGGGATCGGCTTCTCGGTCACCGGCGTCCAGATAGCCTTCTCATCCCGGATCTGCTCGAGCTGTTGATCGAGCTGCTCGTCGGTGATTTTGGCTGTTGGCCGGTCAAGTCTGAAGCCGTTGGTTCGGGCCAACTCTACCGTCGGCCTGACTTCGAGATGGAGCTCGAACGTCAGCGGCTTTCCTTCCTCGAACTTCAGGTCGTGGACGTGGGGTTGGGCCGCAACCTTGATGCTCTCCTTCTCCACGAATTCCTGGTACGCCTCGCGCACCAGCGTCTCGAGCGCCTCCTGACGGATTGCGTCGCCAAATTTCTGGCGCACGACGGTTGCTGGGGCCTTCCCCGGCCTGAATCCCGGCAGACGCACCGTCGATGCGTAACGACGCGCCGCTTTGTCCTCCGCGTCCTTTACAGCTTCCGCCGGAACCGAGACCTGGATGAACCGCTCGACTCCTTCGGACGCGCGGGGTGTGAACTCGATTTTCATGTTCTCAATATAACAGAGGGGTGAAGCTTACATTCGGATGCCTCCTTCATGGCTGGAATCCTGCCTCAGTTGGGACCAATGGCCCTCGAAAGTATTGGATCGATCTCGCGCCTGCGGAGCTCGGTTGAGAAAGCCCGCGTCGGAATGGGTGTTCTTTCGGGTGAGGATCGGTGGATCGATGCGAATGAGCGCTTGTGTGAGATGCTTGGCTATTCCCGCGAGGAGCTTGTGGCCCTTGGCAGGGCAGATACGACCCACCCGGAAGACACGGACACGGAAGCGGCCGAGTTCGCGCGGGTAAGAAAGGGCGAGTCAGGCGCGACACAACTGGAAGAGCGATATCGGCTCAAGAATGGCGCATCACTCTGGGTGAGCGTTACAGCTGCGCGAACTCAGACGGACGATCAGCGCACAGCGGACCTTGTTCTCGTTGTCCAGGATCTGACGGCCAGGCGTGAATCGCAGCGCGGCCTCAGCGTTCAACATCTGGTCAGCCAGATCATCGCAGAATCGAAATCACCTCCCGAGACCCTTCAGGCTGTCCTGGCCGAAGTCGGCAGTGCCCTTCGTTGGAGCTACGCAACGTATTGGGAGATCGACAGAAGAGCCGATTTACTCAGACCTCTTTTCCGATGGACTCAGCCAAATCGCTCCTTTGCGGAGTTCGACCGGAAAACGCAGGCGATAGCATTCGCCCGGGGTGAAGGATTCCCCGGTCGTGTGTGGGCAGAGGCGCAACCGGACTGGGAGAGCGATCTGGCGGCACCCGCAGTTTATCCGCGCTCGGGAGAGGCCAGCGCTGAAGGGCTCCATTCAGCTTATGGAATCCCAGTCAGGACTGCCGAGAAGTTCTTCGGGGTGTTGGAGTTCTTCGCAGAGGACGTGCTTCCTCCGGATCAGGCCCTCCTAAATGCGGCGCAGGGTGTGGGGTACCAACTCGGAGAGTTTCTCGAACGCGCACGCGCGATGGCGGCAGAGCACGAGAGCGAGGTTCGCAAAGCGTCTATTCTGGAAACCGCCCTCGACTCGATCATCACGAGCGATGAGCAGGGCAGAATCACGGAGTTCAACCCCGCGGCCCAGGCGACCTTTGGTTATCGGAAGGAAGACGTCATCGGACGCCAAATGGTAGACCTCATTATCCCCCCGCAGTTTCGTGAGGCTCACCTTAAGGGCATGCAGCGTTATCTCGCGACCGGTGAAGCACACGTGCTGGGTCGGAGGATCGAGATTTCCGCAATGCGCTCGGACGGATCAGAGTTTCCGGTCGAGCTCGCAATCGTGAGGGTTCCGATCGACGGTCCGGCATTCTTTACGGCTTACGTAAGGGACCTTACCGCGCGAAGAAAGCTCGAGGCCGAGCAGGCAAGGCTGCTTCAGGTGAGTGAAGAAGCCAACAAAGCCAAGTCGCAGTTTCTGGCAACGATGTCCCACGAGCTCCGCACTCCGCTAAACGCGATCAGCGGCTATACGGAGCTGCTCAAGTTGGGGATCCGAGGTCCGGTGACCGACGCGCAAGTGGCCGATCTGGACCGGATAAACAGAAGCCAGGCGCACCTGCTCGGGATCATCAACGACATTCTTCAGTTCGCAAAATTGGAGGTTGGTCAGCTCCAAATACACACTGAGAACTTTTCGGTTGATGAGGCTCTTTCCATCGCGGAAGAGTTGGTCGCTCCGCAGCTCGAATCGAGGCGACTGTCTTACGTGTACGAGCACGGGGACACGTCCGTGAGCATTCGCGCAGATCGAGATCGCTTCGAGCAAATCGTGCTCAATCTGCTATCGAACGCGATCAAGTTCACACCCGAGAAGGGGACCGTCACCGTTGGCTGGCGGGTAAGCGGGGACAACGTCGTCATCGAGGTGGCCGACACCGGGATCGGGATAGAGGAAACACAGCTGGAGCGAATCTTTGACCCTTTCGTCCAGGTCCATTCGGGAACAACGCGCACGTCGGAAGGAGTAGGTCTGGGCCTCGCTATCAGCCGCGACATGGCGCGGCAAATGGGCGGGGATATCGCGGTGCGCAGCAAATCTCGTGAAGGGTCAACCTTCAGCCTGTCTCTGCCTCGTGGAGATTAGGCGATGCGGGCGGCACTGGTATTGCTTTTCCTGAGGGCAATTCAAACGACAAACAACTTACGTACGGAGGCAGACAAATGGAGCTCGATACCCTCAAAGACCTTTATGTCGAAGAGCTGAAAGACCTTTACAGCGCCGAGAAGCAGATCGTGAAGGCGCTTCCAAAGATGATCAAGGCGACAAACCACCCCGAGCTCAAAGCCGCCTTCAAAACGCACCTACGCCAGACCGGGGAGCACGCGAAGCGTCTCGAGATGATTTGCAAGGAGCTGGGTGTCAGTCCGCGCGGGAAGAAGTGTGTGGGTATGGAAGGCCTGATCGAAGAGGGCAGCGAGTTGATCAAGGAAAAACCCGAGCCCGATGTCCTCGATGCCGGACTCATTTCCGCCGCGCAGCACGTCGAGCACTACGAGATGGCAGGTTACGGAACCGTGCGCACATACGCGCGTCAGCTCGGGTTCGAAAACCAGGCGGAGATTCTTCAGCAGACGCTCAATGAGGAAGGCGAGACTGACCACCTGCTGACTGCCCTGGCCGAGGCGGGGATCAACCTCGAGGCTGAGGGCTAGGCCGAGCAAGCGATCGGCTCCGCAGACTGCGAACATCAGAGGGTAGTCCTGCACGGCGGGCCAGAGTGCACTCAAATGAAAGAGGGGAGCGGAAGATATTGTCTCTTCCGCTCCCCTCTTTGTCGCTACGACTCTTACGGTGCTACGATGCTAGCGATCACCCTCTGGGTGTAGGCCACGATTGGCGACCCGACAGCCTCGCTAATACGGCCGCTCTGCATCATCGCCTGCAGTTCATTGATGAACGCTCCGAGAATATTCTCTGCGGGCGTAGTATTGTCCTTCGCGAGCTGCTTCGCCGCGGCCTGAAGCTTCGCCTCCAGGGAATTCGCTTCTCCCTGGTTCACCGTTACTGTCGAGAGCGTTGCATCCAGATCGCCAATCCCCTGCGCTGCGGACTTCACCAGCACAGTCGCAGAGCGCGTCGACGTCACTTCTCCGTCGTTCACACTCACGAGCACCAGGAACGATCCAGCTGACGCGTATGTGTGCGCCAGCGCAAAGCTCTTGTCAGTCAGGTCTATGGACGGTGTTGCTGGACCATCGCCGAAATTCACCGTTCCCGTCCATGAATCGGCGCCGGGATCGGTGAAGCTGCCGTTAGCTGTGTAGGTTTCGCCGCGAAGGAGGGTCGCCCCGGCAAAACTGCCGATGGCCGGCGCAACGTTGGCGACCACAACAGTGCGTGACGTGGTCTGCTGCCAACCGAACACGTCGGTCACGACGAGCGTCACCGTGTAGGTTCCGTCGTTCGCGAAAGACTTCGCTACGACTTTGCCGGAGGTCCGATCGCCGTCGCTGAACTGCCATCTATAGCTCAGCGCTTCAGTCCGTCCGAGGTCGGTGTTCCCGAGGTCTGGGTCGGTGCTTGTCGACGCGTCGAAGGTGATCGACGCACCTTCGTCGAGCGTTCCAGAGACGCCGAACTGTGCGACCGGAGCGTGATCGCCCGCCTCGAGCGCGTCCTGAAATGCCTCCGGCAACAGCGAAAGAAAGTCGAATCCCGTCGACGACTCGATCTTGTCAATTGTCGTCAGATACTTCTGCCACGGGTCGTTCCGCACCCCAGCGATGTTGGGCATGTTCACGGCGAGCACGGTCACGCCTGCGACATCTTCCCACTCCTGAATACTGCCGTGGGTGAACGGAACGCCGCCATTGCGCGGGCCTATCAACGCCACCTTCCACGTGCTGTCAGGGATAGCGACCTTGCCTTCGTTCTTGACGAATGAGAGGCTGTGCGACCGGCTGTATAGCGGTCCCGTGATGATATAAACGGCGCGACCGCCCTTGGTGGCTGAATCCCCGAGTGCGTTCTCGAAGCTTGCCCACACTCCCTGATTCAGGTCGGCCATCTGGGGAACGATGTTGGACAGATAGAACGTCCTTGCATTGTCGCCGTTGGCTGCGGTCCGGTCGAAGGAGCGAGCCATGTGGCCGCGATCGAAGCCGCCGTTCGTATAGTCGGACGTGAGGATCTGCTTGTCCAACGGGAGCAGCGGATCGGCCGTGAAACAGTTGCACCGATCCTGACCGGCGACGACCTGCCGTGAGTCGAGCTCGTAAGAAACCCAGTTCGGTGTGCCGCGCGATTCATTGTACGAGATCGTGTATTGCGGTCGTACGATCAGCAGGTCGTTGGGATTCGACGCACCCGCTGATGTCGGATCGCCAAACTCGTCGTTCTTGGCATAGATCGACGTGGACGCCGAGTTGGGCGTCTCGATCGAAATTGTGTGCGCGACGAAACTGTATGGTGTGCCACCCCCGATCGGCGTCGCGGTGATCCGGAAGCCGGGCTTGGTGGTGCCGTCCGCGGGAGCAGCAACGCCGGTCACGATGCCCGTGTTCTGAACCGTTGCGATCGTCGCGATCTGTGGGTCGACGGCCTCGAAAGTGAACGTCGCGGGAACGATCGTCCCGCCCGAAGAAACTCTTGCCGTGGCGAAGAGCTGTGTCTGAAATCCTGCTGGGAAGCTCGTGGACGATGAGCTGACATCGATGAAGTTGATCTGGGCCTGAGCAACAGTGATCTGAACTGTCGCGGACTTGGGGGAAATCCCGTTATCGACAGCCGTCGCCGTAATGCCGACCGAAGTCGGACTGGCGACCACTCCTGTCACCTTGCCCGTTTCATCGACGGTTGCGATGGACGGGTCAATCGAGGACCATGTCACACTTGCCGTGGGAACAGTCTGGTTGTTGACGTCCTGTGGTGTGCCACTCAGCTGGATTGTGCTACCCACCGTGACCGTGGTGGGGCCGCCAATCTGCATATGATCGAGGGGGCCGAGTGGCAGCGCACCGGGACAGACATGTGCCGGGCTCGCGCTGTTGCGCGGGTTGGGAGCGCCCGTGGCAAAGTCAGCCGAAAGATCGCTGGTGTACGTGCATCCTTGTTCGCCGCGCAGCGCCGCGGTGGAATTCGTCAACGTCGCCGTGGTCTTCGCTCCGCAGTTGCTAGCAGTCGTTCCGAAGCTGACCTGATCGACAACACCCGTCGGGCACAACCCCGACAACGCGCTTGTCGTGGCAACGAGTGAAACTTTGCCAGCGGTTGCGCTCATCGCTATCGTCCCGCTGGCGTCCGGGGTCGGTAACCCAGTCGTGCCGCCGGTGCCCTGCGACTCCTGAACCAGGTAATACTTCCCGGGCTGGACGGTACCCGACAGCGGTGTGACCGCCCAGGATGTCCCCGCCGCAGACGAATACTGCACGCTCCAGCCGGCGACGCTTACAGGCTGGCTACCGGGATTGAATAGCTCGATGAAATCATTCTTGAAGGTTGCGCCGGAATTTCCACCACCGCCGTATACCTGGCTGATTCCTAGCGAAGGCGCCGAGACGGAGTTGAGTTTCACTCCAACGGGAACCGCGGTTGGGGCAACGATCCCGTTTTCCGAACAGGAAGAACCAACGAGAGCCAGCGCGATGAGCGCGGCACTCCAGGTGCGAATGCGCATTAGTATGATTTTGGAGAGGCGCCCCCAAAGGAGCGCGGTGGCAGCTGGGCCTCACAGAGGCGCTGCAAAATTACACGCGCGACCCGAAGTGCGAAAGCAAAGATTCGGTCACGGAATCGCGATAGGTCGGTGCCGACCTATCGCTCAATGACGAACGTTTCTTACGAGCCTCGACGACCCGACTTCATGGAGGTTGCTGGTGGTTTATCCGCGCGCACCACGGGAGGAGTCGGCACGTGCTGCGGTATCTTCGTGTTGTCGGGTACGCTGTGGGGCTGGGAAGTTTTTTTCTTTTTCGAAAAGTCGGGGATTTCGTTCTTTCGCTTCATATAGTCTCCATTCAGGAAAATGTCCGGATCGAACGTCGGCCATGTGCCAAAGGGGGGACTCGAACCCCCACGGATTGCTCCACTGGATCCTAAGTCCAGCGCGTCTACCAGTTCCGCCACTTCGGCACTCGCGATCCAAAGATAGCAACCACATCCATCAGCATCAAAGATCGCGGACCTGCACAAAAAAGCCCCCGTCCAAGCGGACGGGGGCTTTTTCCATCGAGCCAAAGCTTGCGCTCTACTTTCCTACCTGCAAGTTCACGATCCTTGGCGCGTGCGTCGCATCGGCCAGCGAAAAAACTCGCAGGCTGACGTACTCGCCGTTCTTCAGCCGTCCAAGCGCCTGCTGGAGGTCCGTTGGAGTGTTGATAGCCCGCGCCGGAGCGGGGTAGAGAACTTCGGTGATGACATCGTTCTTGAAGAGCTTGTCTTCCGCGGGACCGCCCGGAATGACGTCCGAGACCATGACTCCGCGAACGGGAGTCGTCATCCTTGCCTGCGCCGCCATCTCCGTGCTTACTGGCGCTACCGAGATTCCAAGAGCCGGATGTACACTGCCACCGTTGATGGGCTCGGTGCGGGTATCGGCTGATGCAACCTGCTGATCGGTCGGTGCTTCCATCAAGGTCACGCGGAAATTCTTGCGCTGGCCATACCGCATAGCCTCGATATCGATCGTCTCACCAGGGTTGTGGTTGCGTACGATTCTCTGCAGCGTGCTGACGCGATCCACCGGCTGGCCGTCGGCTGTGATGATGACGTCACCCGGCTGCAGTCCTGCTCTCTTCGCTGGCGTGTTGTCGCTCGGGAAGTTGCGGACAAGAACGCCGCGAATGTCTTTGACGCCCGCGACCGCTGCGTCTTCAGGACTCACATCGTCGATGCCAATGCCAAGAGCGGGAACACGAACGCGTCCGTGCGAAATGATCTCGTCCATCACGCGCTTGGCGAGCGTGATAGGAATCGCGAACCCATACCCTGCGTTGTAGCCGGTCGGGCTGGCGATCGCGCTGTTGATTCCGATTACCTCACCACGCGAGTTGACGAGCGGACCACCCGAATTGCCGGGGTTGATCGCGGCGTCGGTCTGAATCAGGTCGCTGATGGCGTACTGATTGTTTCCGGTCGGGTTCATCAGATCCGCAAGGCTGCGGCCCTTGGCGCTGATGATTCCGGCGGTGACGGTGTTCTCGAGACCGAGTGGATTGCCGATCGCAAGCACCCACTCTCCGATCCGCGAAGCTACATCGTTCCCAAGTGAGACTGTGGGGAAGTCGCCGCCATCGATCTTGATGACTGCTACATCAGTCGTCCGATCATGCCCGACGACTTTCGCGGTAAATACGCGGTGGTCCAGCAATCTTACAGTCACCTTGTCGGCGATCGTCTCACGATCGGAGTTGGTGACGACGTGATTGTTGGTCAGGATATATCCATTGCGCGTCACGATGAACCCGGAACCCTGGCCGCGCATTGGCCGGGACTGTTGCGGGACATCGAACTGACGGAAAAAGTCTTCCATTCCAGGTGGAACGGCCTGCTGCGGCGATCCGGTGCGTCCGCGCTGCGAGCTGGGAGTCGATCGCGCCGCACTGAACACTTCGATCGACACGACGGCCGGAGTGACGTTGTTCGCGATTGCGACGAAGGCGTTGCTCGCTTCGGCGATTGGCTGAACCTGCGCAGCGCTCGGACGCGTCTGCGCGAATCCGAGTTTGGTCCAGTTCATTCCTGAAGCGACGATTAAGCCGCCAATAAAGGCGGTGGTTGCGGCTACGACTAGCCGCGCTTTCTGGGTAGCAATTGACATACAGCTATCTGGCTAAGGGTGTAACTGGTAAGACACGATCTGGTGTCTACAGGTTTCACGCGTTTTTGTTTCGACTGCAGAGCAGTCGTCAAAAAGGCGGCGAATCCCAACATCTATTAGTACGCCGGAAGCTCTCTCTTTGCTCCATCCAAATCTATCGGAAATTGCCTCGGCAAAGACGAAAAAAAATCCATCGTTGGCAGCGCCCCGGGTCGATGAACTCCATCTGGTTGCTCCCCGGCCGACCTATAACAAAACGATATGGGTGTAAAAAATCGTTACACCGTTATGGATGAGCTTGAGTGCCTGTGTTTTTGTAAGTCATTGTAAAACAAATGGTTAACACTCGGCATGGCCGTTGCCTTAGGGGGGCCTGTCACTCTCTTCACCTCCACCCTCGGCCACACTGTGATAAACAGACTTTTCCGTACCTTCAGCCTCCTTGTCGCTGCGTCGCTCTTAGCCTCCTGCTCCGACTCGGTGCTGCAGAGTTCGACAGCGCCACTCGATTCCACTGCGGCGTCAGCTGCAAAGAGTTTGGACAAAACAGGCGCGCTGCCTGACGGCAACCTTGAGCTCAAGGCTCTGTGGTGGAATAGCGATTGGAAGCGGCAGGACGTCGTCAAAGTCAAGCAAACGATCAATCCCGCCGGCGGGGTAATATCGATCCCGCAGACCGGCCTGACCATGTCCTTCCCGGCCGGTGCCGTCAGCGCTCCTGTCGACATCACCGTTACGTCAGACGACAAGTACGTCGCCTACAGGATGGAGCCGAGCGGAACGCAGTTCCAGAAGAACGTCACAGTCACCCAACTCCTCTCGTTCACCCAGGTTGCGGGCAAACGCCTGAAGAATCCATTGCTCGCCGCGTACATCGCTGACGACAAGTTGTCACTTGCAGGCAAGGTTCCGGTTCTGGAGCTCGAGCCCTCTACGACGACTTTTTCCGCGCTAACTGGTCTGCCGGAAACGCAGGTTTGGCTCATCAAGCACTTCTCCCGCTACATGCTCGCCTCAGACTGATTTCGCCCCCAATCCTTCACCCGGTCTCCATCAATGATTCGCTCAAGGTTCCTTCGGTCGTCGGTGCTCGTCCTGAGTGCTTTCGTCGCGCTCTCCTGCTCAGAAACTTCCCCGACAGCTCCGGCGCCGGCGCCGGTATCAGCCATTCGCGCGGGTACCACCCAGGACGCGCTGCTCGGCGGCCTTCTCGGCGGATTGCTGAATTTGGTCACCTCAGTCGTGGGGTTCGTTGGTGACGCGACAGGTCTCACTGTCCACCCGATAGCCTGGAACTCCAGCTACGCGCAGGTCTCGTACACTGTCTCTGGTACTATCACGCCGTGGGGTGGGACTCTTACCATCCCGCAGTCCGATTTTACCATCACCTTTCCGGTCGGCGCAGTAAGCCAGTCGACGCTAATAACAGTCACGTCGGATCCGAAGTACGTCGCCTACAAGATGGCGCCCGCGGGCATCAAGTTCGCCAAGCCCGTTGTCGTGACACAGCGCCTGAAAAAGACAGCGGTTTATGGGCAGCCGCTCACAGCCAAGCTGTTCGGTGCCTACATCAGCGACGACCTCCTCGATCTTTCCAAGCTTCTGCACGCCCTTGAGATCGAGCTCTCAGCGACGATATTTGCGTCTGGCTCGTCAACTTATCCGGAAATAACGACTTGGACCGTAAATCACTTTTCCCGCTACATGCTCGCTTCCGACTGAGCCGGGGCGGCAGCAACAAGCCGCTGGGCGTGTCATGACGCGCGACCATCGCCGACCGGGTGAGTTGGTCGAGCAGGCGCGCTCAGCGGAGAAGGAAGGACAGAGCGCCAGGGCGTTGGGGCTGTACGACGACGCCTTGAGCGCTCTTGGTGAAAGCAGCGCGGACCCGCTAGTTGCTAACGTCCTGCGCTGGAAGGGGACCCTGTTGCGGGAGCGCGGGGAAACAGAAGCTGCTTTCCGTTGTTACGGCAAGAGCCTCGAAAAGGCTCGCCTCTCCGGCTCGGTTGGCGCCGAGGCACACGCACTCAACTGCCAGGCCATAGTCCACCAGCGACGCGGTGAGAATAAGGACGCGGAACGGCTCTACGCCGCGGCTGCCGAACTCGCCGAAACGGTTGGAGATGCCCGCCTTCTCGGAATGATCGAGCAGAACCGTGGAGTGCTAGCGAACATGCACGGAGATTTCGCGGCGGCTGCCGACCTCTATTCAAAGAGCCTAGACGCGTTCGAGAAGGCCGGTGACGCCGAGCCTCTGTCGTGGGTGCTCAATAACATGGGAATGCTCCACACGAAAACCGGGAAATTCCGAGAGGCGCGTGAATACTTCGCGAAAGCGCTTGAGATTGCCCGCCAACGCGGCGACCGGATTGTCCAGAGCGTCGTCGCGCTGAATTTGGCGGAGGCGTGGGTGGGAGCAGATCGCCTGGATCTCGCCGACGCTCTCTGCGCCCGTGCGCTCGAAGAGGCGCAGCGTCGCGGCGACCACCTCACTGCCGCTGGGGCGTTGAAAGTGCGGGCGAGCATCGAGCGCCGCCGTGGAGCGCTCGACAAGAGCATTGCGACGCTGCGAATAGCGATCTACGAGGCAGAAGGCGCAGAAGACCGGCTGCTTCACGCCGAGATGTTGCGTGAGCTCGGCGAGATCTCCAGGGCGGTCGGGAATTCGGGCGCTGCCCGATCGGCGTGGCGCGAAGCCGCCGACGCCTTCCGCCTCACCGGCGCCGTGCGCGACGTCGAAGAAGTCGAGGCACAATTGGGATCGCTCGCCACCTAGCTGATTCGCAGGGAAACGGGTGACTAGGTGCCCCGCTGCCTCGTCTCCAAGCGTAGGTGGAAGCCTCGCCAGATAGTCGCCCGACACTGGCCGAAGGCTCCTTGTCGCGTCCCATGAACCTTCGCAGGCACACAGTAGAACTGAAAGCGGTGGAATCCACCGCCGTCAACGAGAGCGTCGAACGCGCCAAGCTTGCCGAGCGCGAAGGACGCTGGGCCGAAGCGTGCGCGATCTACGAGCAGTTGGTGAGAAATCCTGACGTGCACGCAAGCACCCGACTCGCGGTGCTTCGTTGGCTCGGACGGGCGTATATGGAGCAGGGGAATCGTGGGGCTGCGCTGGATATTCTGGAGGCCGCAGTAGCCTCTGCTGACATACTAGGCTCTCCTCTAGCGGTCGCCCAGGCTCTCAACGTGGTGGGCATCGTCTACCAAACGAGTGGCGATTTCGATCAGGCCGGGAAGATCTACGAGGCCGCGCGCGACAAGGCGGAGAGTGCGGGCGAGGGATCTCTGATCGCAATGCTCGATCAGAATCTTGGCACGGTCGCGATGATTCGCGGCGATCTGCGCGGGGCGCTCGAGGCATTCAGGCTGAGCCAGCTCGGGTACCAGTCGCTGGGGAAGAGAAATCACGAGGCGCAGGTTCTCAACAACATCGGCCTCGCATACATGGAGCTCGGAGAGCTCGGTGATGCCGAGACAGCATATGCAGAAGCGGCTCTCGGATTTGAAGAAGACGGCGATCGTCCCCGCCTGCTCGATCTCGCTGTCAACAGGGTTCAGCTCTATATCGCTGCCCGGCGCTACGACGAAGCGCTCACACACTGCAACGATCTTCTAGCCGTCAGGACTGAAGAAATGCCATCGTGGCGCGGGGAAGTTTTTCGGCACGTCGGGGTGATCGCCCGCGAACGCGCACAATTCGTCGAAGCCTCGGAATATCTGCATAAAGCGAATGTCCACGCTGGAGAAACTGGAGACCTTCTTCTCAAGGCCGATGTCGCTCAGCAATTCGCTGAGCTCTTCTGGGCTCAGAAGCGTCATCGCGAAATGCTTCAGAGCCTGAACGAAGCGCACGCGCTCTATTCGCAGATGAAGGCGCAGCACAGACTCGCGCAGGTCGAGAAGAGGAATGACGCTCTGGAGTCCCGGTTTCTCCAGATGGCGAGTCAGTGGGGTGACTCGATCGAGAGCAAGGATCGCTACACTCGCGGCCACTGCCAACGCGTGGCCTTTTTCGCCTGCGTCCTGGCCGACAGCGCGGGATTCAATGCACGCGCCCTGTTCTGGTTCCGGATTGGTGCACTTCTCCACGATATTGGAAAGATCATCGTACCGACCGAAGTGCTGAACAAACCGGGCAAGCTCACCGAGGAAGAGTGGGCGATAATGAAGCGACATCCTGAGGCTGGCCTCGAGCTGGTCGCCGACATCGATTTTCCCGGGGACATCAGGGCTATCATCCGGAACCACCACGAGCGATGGGATGGAAAAGGGTATCCCGACGGCCTGGCGGGTGAGAACATCCCGCTCGCGGCGCGCATCCTTTGCGTCGCTGATGTATACGACGCGCTGACTACGACGCGGTCGTACCGACCCGGGCTTACGCATGCGCGCGCCGCCGAGATCATGCAGTCGTCTCCGGGACAATTCGATCCTGAACTGCTCGACATATTCCTGGAGTGGGCCGAGAACGCAGACATTCCAGGTCGCCCGACGCCGCAAAGACAGGCAATTTTCGCCTCGAGCGCGTCTGCGTGAATTGAATCTGGAATGAGAACGAAACGTTTCCATTGGTAACGAAACGTTATACCGAAATGGACCAAGGCAGGTAGCATCATTTTCGTAACGCGTTGTGTTTATGAGACTTAGCCTGGGGCACGCCCTATGCCTGCTGCGGAAGAGAGAACTATCATCCTCTTTCGGGGGCTATCACGATGTCATCTCATCGTGCGTTGTACAGATTGGCAGTGGCCGCGAGCGCGATCGTCCTGTTTGCCTGCGGGGATTACACCCGCTCGACGAGTCCCGC
>JAXDME010000015.1:0-9664 GCA_034666285.1 Gemmatimonadaceae bacterium
ACGCGCTCTGATCCTGGCTCGCGTAGTAAAGGGGCTTCCCGGCGTAGGTGACCTGCACCGTCCCATCAGGAAGCGTCGTCACGCCGATCAGGTCCGCACTCAATGCTGTATCGCCTGCTGCCTTCGACGCATTTCCAGCGACGGGTTGTAGCGCCGTCGAGCAGGGCCCCGTGCAGGCGATTGTCGCGCCTGTGCCATCGTCGAGAACATAGACAGCCCGTCCCGATGCATCGGTCAGGTAGACGCCGACGCCCGGCTTCGACGCAACGGTGAGCGAGACTGGTGCGCCCGGAGCAGCCGTCACGGCAACCGCCGCTGTCGTATCCGGCGCAACGACGGCAACAGCCGCGGTGTCCGCTGTAGTGTTTCGCTTTTTCGAGCAGGCGACCGCGAGTGCGAGGAGCGGTAGCACCACCAGTCGGCGATTGAAGTTCGGATTTCGAGACATGATTTCTCCGCGAAGTGTGATCGGCGTGACCGTGGCCGCGCAGGGAGGAAAGAAACCGTCACGCCGCGGTCTCGGTGTCAGACAACCCGGAACATTTTTGTGGTTGTTGCCCGACAGCGGTGCCAGGTGATGGAGGCACACGATGCATTACGTCGACTCTAAGACAGGCGTCGGCGAATCAACCACGGCATCTCACTCGGACACACAATGCAATCAGCCCAGCTAACGGTTCCCGTAACAGAACGCGATCACTCACTCGGCCCGCGCAATGCCCCGGTGACAGTGGTGGAGTACGGCGATTTCGAATGCCCGCATTGCGCACGTGCACATCCCATTGTTCACGGGGTCCGCCGGTACATGGGTGAGCACCTGCGTTTCGTCTACCGCCATTTTCCACTGGTCGAGGCCCATCCTCACGCTGAGCACGCAGCGGAAGCCGCAGAGGCGGCCGGGGCGCAGGGAAGGTTCTGGGAAATGCACGACATGCTGTTCCGCAACCAGCACGCGCTGGAGGACGAGGATCTCGTGCTGTACGCTGTGAAGACCGGAGTGGATGCCCAGCGTCTCGCGCGCGAGCTCGCTGCCGGGACGTACGCGAGAAGAGTTCGCGATGATTTCCGGGGCGGTATCCGGAGCGGCGTGAATGGCACGCCTACGTTTTTTGTCAACGGAGCTCGCTTCGACGGCAACTGGACCGACACCGTTGAATTCATCCAGGTGCTCACCGAAGCCGCGTCGCAGGTGCACGTCGGGGCTTAGCTTGCTAAGCATGTTGTCCGGCGTGAACACACAGGAACGGTTGCGAGTCGTCACTGTGCTACTGACGACCCGCACCGTTCAGCTGCTGTCAGATCCGAGATTATCGAGATGCCGGGCTCTAAACCCCGGCGAAAATGCTCGGATCCACCGTGAGCCTGTTCTCCACGTCGGTGATCCCTGATGCATTGCGTGCCGCTCTCTCAGCGTCGCGCTTTTCGGCGTAAGACCTCACCGTTCCCTTGAGGATCGCCCTGTTGCCATCGACGTCGACGGTGATGCGGTCAGCATCGAACTGCGCGCCGCGCTCGAGAGCTTCCTTGATTTTCTGCTTTATATCCGCGGGAGTCGGCCTTGCGCGAACCGTGATCAGGTTCGTTATACCTTTCACTCCCGTAAGCGACCTGACCGTCCGGTCCGCGGCCTCACGCTGAAAATGCCAGTCGACGTCCCCTTCGAGCGTGACCCATCCCTTGTCGACCTTGATCTGGATCCTGTCGGCGGGCACGGCGATGTTCCACTTGAGCGCATCGATTGCCGCACGCGCAATGTCGGGATCGGGCCGCTCCGAGCTGGATGGCAGCTTCACGCTTAGATCGTTGGCAATCGCTTTCACTCCCTTCACCCGGCTCGCCACGCGCTCGGCGTGCCACTTATCGAGGTAGCTCTTCACGTAACCCACTAACGTGGCGACGCCATCCCGCACTGTTACGGCAATGTCGTCGTTGTCGAGGCTGGGGTCCCATCTGAGCTCGTCCTCAATGTCTCGCTTAATGTCGGTGTCAGTACGCATGAAAATCCTCCGTTCGGTTTTTGTGTGCTCCGCTGGTCGCGTCGCTTCACGGGATAAGTCCAATCCGCAGAATCGCCAGCGCGGTCCGCGCGGCTGTCAGATAACGCGGAACTGAGTAGGACTTTTTCCTGACGGCGGAAAATCGCGGCTTCGGCCAGCCTTCCCTCACGTTCGAAAAACAGGCCTCGCCCCGGAGACGCTATCGTGAGCACGCATGATCCGACCGCCGAGCTGGAAACGAGGAGTATTCCCCGCGATCAGCTGCAAGAATACTTCGACGCCTTTACAAAGCACTTCCTCACCTATGAATCGACCGATGCCGTGGACGTCGAGTTGATCGCGCCGGATTGGGGAGATCAGTTCCTGGCCGAAGGCGCCCACCTGTACGGTATCAGCTACGATCCGAAGGACGATGCCATCGAGTTCGAGCTGGAGGGCGGCGACCACCGCATCGTGCATCCGCGCGAAGTATGGGTCGCCGAGGAGATCGACACCTTTGTCAAGGCGATCCAGGTGGTCAGGGACGACGGATCACGTGAGGTCGCCCGCGTGAACCGGCTGGGCATTCGTACTACGAAGTAGGACCAAACCAGGACGCCGAGGGAAAACAAAATGACTGCCCCTGAAGTGCTGGACGGCTGGAGTAGCAACTGGTGGGCGCTCGGCCTTCGCGCGCTCGCCGCGATTCTGCTCGGTATCATTGCGCTCGCACTGCCGGGTCCAACGCTCGGCGCAATCGTGATTGTATTCGGCATCTACGCAATCACCGACGGTGTACTTGCGATCATTGCAGCGATCAGAGGCATTCGCCGCAAAGAGCGGTGGGGAGCAATGCTTTTCGAGGGCATCATTGGGATCGTCGCCGGCGCCATCGCGCTGGTCTGGCCCGGCATCGGCGCACTGGCCCTTACCTATCTCGTCGCGGGCTGGGCACTCGCTACCGGCGCGTTGGAGATCGCGGCCGCGATAAGGCTGCGGAAGATCATGACCGGCGAGTGGCTGCTGATGATTGCCGGTATTCTATCCATCGTGCTAGCGGTGCTTGTCGCCGCTTTCCCCGGAGTCGGTGCCCTGACGCTGGTATGGATGCTGGGCGCCTACGCGATCGCCTATGGTGTGATCTCGCTGGTGCTGGCGCTTCGCGTGCGATCCTGGACGACCGCCCATGCCTGAGCTCACCACGTGCCCCGGAGATAACCGCTAATGGCTCGCACCCACGCACCCATAAAATTCGCCGGGTCATTTCTCGGGGACACCAGGCACGTCTGCGCTTTCTTCGCGTCGACTGACGACGAATACCGAACGCTTCTGCCCTTCATTCGCGATGGATTCGTTGCGGGCGACCGCCTCGTTCGCGTGATTCCGCAGGACCGGCACGACGACATCGATCGCCTGCGGGCGGGTGGAGTAGACGTAGACAGAGCGCGAGAGAGTCATCAGCTCGAGACGCTCCTCTCGGAGAATACGTATCTCCGTAAGGGCCGTTTCGACCAGGAAGCGATGCTCGACCTCATTCAGCAGGTGTTCAAAGCCGGACGTACACTGGGGTTTCCGCTGACGCGCTTGATGGCCCACGCCGAGCACGTCACTCAGGATTTTGACGGAGCGAACTCCTTCGTCGAGTACGAAGCGAAGCTGAACTACATCCTGCCCGACTATCCCGACCTGGTTGTCTGCACCTACGATCTCAGTCGGGTCAACGCCGGGGTCGCCATGGACGTCATGCGTACCCATCCGATGGTGATCATCGGCGGAATTCTCCAGGAAAATCCGTTCTTCGTGCCGCCCGACGAATTCCTGCGCGAGGTGGCGGAGCGTCGTTCGATCAGAGGTGAATCCACTCTCCCCCGGTCGCATTCAACCACGCCTCGCGGGCGTGGCTCACACGATCGCCAGTCGTTCGGCCACGATTCCTATGGAGACGATTCACACGGGCGGCGCGCGTGAGAGCCCAATACGATCGGGCGAGCTTGCCACCGGGGGCGCCGCTTCCAATAACTCATGTGCCCCAGCTCGACGCCGCTGCGCTCAACTCGTCGGTGCGTGATCTGGTCGCGCTATCGACAATGCCAGCCCTTTGGATCGGGCGCTCTCCTGTGGCGATCGCCGAAAGTGTCCGCGATCTCCTGGTAGGGATGCTTCGTCCGGATAGCGTTTATGTGCAGCTACAGGATCGCGCCCATGGTCACACTCATGTCGCCACCGCCCATGGCAAGGCGATATCGACGCTCGACCGGCGCGACGAAACGCTCTATCGCGACGTCACGAGCGAGCCGCTTCTGCTCGACACGGAGCTCGCGCTCGGCCTGGCGTCGCTGCCGATCGGCCTCGAAGGAGAGATGGGACGCGTGGCGGTCGGATCCTCACGACCACACTTTCCTACGACCCTCGAGCTCCTCCTGCTACAGGTTGCTGCGAACCAGGTAGCGGTGGCGCTGCAGCACACCGAGCTGTTGTCCCGGCATCAGCAGACGGAACAGGCGCTGGAGGCCGCCCGCGTTGAAGCCGAGAAGTCGAGTCGGCTCAAATCGGAGTTCCTGGGCATGATGAGCCACGAGCTGCGCACTCCGCTCAACGCCATCGGCGGCTACGTCCAGCTGATGGAAGACGGAATACGCGGACCCATAACAGCCGAACAGCACAAAGATCTGGGACGCATTAGGCGCAGTCAGCAACACCTGTTGAGCGTTATCGAGAACGTTCTGGGATACCTCAAGCTCGGTGCAGGGCGAGTATCGTACGCGATCGGCACCGTGCCGCTCGACGACATCGCAGCCAGCGTGGAGGACATCACGAGGCCGCTAATGGAATCGAAGGAGCTGACTTACGATCGCCACGCACCCGCTGAGCATCTGTTTGCGCGCGCCGACCGTGAAAAGGTTCAACAGATCGTGCTCAATCTTCTGTCCAACGCCATCAAGTTTACGGATGTCCGGGGGCGGGTGACTCTGGAATGGGCGGCGAGCGATTCCGCGATACTCACTCGCGTTCGTGATAGTGGCTGTGGAATTCCTCCGGATCGGCTCGAGAACATCTTCGAGCCTTTTGTTCAGGTCGATAACTCGCGCACTCGCCCGCATGGCGGCACCGGACTCGGACTTTCCATCAGCCGTGATTTCGCCGAAGGAATGGGCGGGAAGCTGTACGTCGAGAGCGAGTTGGGTAAAGGATCGACTTTCACTCTCATGCTACCGCAGGCTGCCAGCGCCTAGTCACCCGGCTAGCCCTCATATTGGCCGAGTATGCCGGCCTCGACCGCGAAGCTCACGTAATCCGTCCGGTGGCGAAGACCGAGTTTGTCCTCGACTCGTCGCTTGTACGCGTCGACTGTTTTGCTGCTGATCCCAAGACGCCGCGCGATCTCGGCGCCGCTGTAGCCCTGAGCGACCGAGCGGAGAATCGTTTTCTCACGATCGCTGAGAGTTTGGAACCGGCCGCGCGCGGTCTCGTCGGCGCGCTGAGGGACGATCGCTGCAGCAAGCAGCCGCGCCGCTGCTGGCCGCACATAGACTTCCCCCGCAGCAACGGCGCGAATGGCCTCGATGAGATCAGCCGACGCAGCCGACTTGGCGAGATATCCACGGGCGCCTGCCTCCAGCAATGGAAGAAGCCGTTCGTGCTCCGCGTGCATGGTGAGGATGAGAACGCGAACATTACGCGTCTTCTCCTGAATCGCTCTCAACGCGGCAGCCCCATCTCCGCCGGGCATGTCGAGATCCAGAATGACGACGTCGGGCGCGAGCTGCTGCGCCAGCGTCAGTGCGCCAACTCCACTTTCGGCGTCTCCTACGACCGTGATGTCGGGCGCGGATCTAAGCAGTACACGCAGACCTTCGCGAACGATGGCGTGATCGTCTGCCAGCACGACACGGATGATCTCGTTGCTCACTGACATTCCGCGCCGCGCATAAGGCCTTTCGGCGATAGAAGCACCGAGCTGAGCGAGGCGCTCGGTGGCACTCGTCGTGGACTGCGTGCTGGTCGTCATGGTCCTCCTCCGTTTCCGCTGTGCGCAATACCATGCCCGTTTGCAGCCGGCACCGTGAACCAGAAGCTGCTCCCGCTTCCCGGCACGCTCGCGACGTTCAGGCGGCTACTGTGCGCCTCGATCAGTCCTTTTGCTATAGCGAGTCCGAGACCGGCACCTTTTGACGGACCTCTCGGCGATTGCCAGTACCAATCGAAAATGTGACGAAGCTCGTCGGGAGAAATGCCAAGACCGGTATCGCTAACTGTGAAGCGCACGGCGTGGCCGCCAGTACCGCTGAGTAGTGCGCCGCTCAGATCCTCTTCGACCGCTTGCGCCAGGAGCTGAACCCGCCCGCCGGATGGCGTGAACTTCATCGCGTTGCTGATGAGATTGGACAACACCTGAAGCAGTCGATGTGGATCAACATCGACTGCCGGCAGATCGGCTCCGTCACCGAGCACCAGCTCGATCGTGCGTTGCGCGGCGCTCGCGGCGAACATCAATCTCGTCGCGTCGAGTATCTCGGCGACCGATGTCGGGCGCCGGTGGAGTGCGAGCCGCCCCGCATCGAGGCTGGCTCTATCGAGCAGGTCTTCGACTATCTGCTGCATCCAGCCTGCTGATCTCTGAATAAGCTCGCCCATCTCGTGAATTCCTGACTGCGGGGCTGGAGCCGGGTCCAGCAGCGCCAGGGCGCAGATCTCGATGGTGCTTAAGGGGTTTCGCAAATCGTGCGACACAATGCTGAGCGCGCGGTCGCGAGCGGCCACCGCGCGCTGTGTTTGTCGCAGCATCCGTTGCTGCTCGAATGCCATGCTGATCCGGTCCGCGACCGAGCGTGTGAACTTGACATTCACGACGGGATCACGTCGGCCCGGCGTGAACGCGAGGACCAATACTCCACGGACTCTGTCGCCAAAACGCAGCGGCATTGCCGTCCCCGAAGCGAAGTCGAGCGATGCATACACCGCCGCCAGCGCTTCGTCCCAGAGTACCGACGTAGTTTCGTCGTCGACGCTATCACCGTCGACCCATCTATGCGGAGCCGATTCCGGTCCTCTCAGAAACGACTCTATCGCATCCTTGAGCTCGTCCGCTTTCTCGCCGTTCGTGTACCATAGCGCTACGCTACCGGGATCGTCCTCGTCGCCGGCGAGGAAGAGGACGAAGCAGTCGGCGATTTCCGGCACGCATAGCTCCGCCACTTCGGGGATCGCCACGGTCGAATAGCCCGAAGGTGCGAGGGCTTTGCTCACTTCTGCGAGCATCTTCCACTGCCGTGCCGCGACCGCCGCCGTCCGGAGCGCGTCGTCGACGGTTCGCGTGAGTCGCTGGCGCTCCACCGCGTATCGTAGAATGCGGGCGAGGGTCTGTCCTTCTGGCGGGGGCTTCATCACGTAGTCCTGGGCGCCTGCGCGCAGCGCCTCCAGCGCGAGCGCCTGGTCGGCTATCCCACTAAGGACTATTACAGGCGTTCCAGGCGCTGCGGCCCGAATTCGATGGAGTGCCTCCAGCCCGCGAGCGTCGGGTAGCGTGAGATCGAGGATCACGACATCCACGGCCCAGTAGCGGAGTGCGGCGCACGCGGTTGCAGCCGTCCCTCTCTGGATGATGCGAACCGGCGTTGACCCCGCGCCTTGAGGACCTGGCTCCAGGCGTATTGCTATCAGCTCGGCGTCGGGCGGATTGTCCTCAACGAGGAGCGCGACAAGTGGAGTCGCGCGCGGATCGATCACTCCCATCCTCGCAAACGTCGGATCAGCCTTCATCGGAATCGTTGCGCGCAGGGACCCTCGAGAAGCAGCGTTGGAGACGCGCACCCTGATTTCGTCAATTTGGACGGTGCTCGTTCAGGGAGAAAGTGAAAGTCGATCCTTTGCCCACTGTGGAATCCGCCCAAATCCGGCCCCCGTGACGCTCGACGATCTTTCTGCATAGCGCGAGCCCAATCCCCGTTCCTTCGTACTCCGCGCCGGAGTGAAGACGGCGGAAGATTTCGAAGATCTGGTCGCGGTAAGCCGTGTCGAAGCCGATTCCATTGTCGCGCACCGCGAACTCCCAAATCGGACCGAGGGGGCTCGCGGAGCGCTCCGCCGCAATGCTCACCTCCAGCGGAATGTCGCGCCGCCGGTACTTGATGGCGTTGCCCAGGAGGTTCTGGAACAGCAGCTCGATCTGCTGTGCATCTCCCTCGATCACGGGCAGGGCTGTGGTGGTGAGATTCGCGTCCACAGTCGCGTTGGCAACCACCAGCGTGTCCCAGCAAAGTTGGACTGTCGCGTCGACGCTCAGGGGCTGGAAGCCCTTCACGTCCGTACCGACACCGGCGAGCGTAAAGAGGTCGTCGATTAGACGCTGCATGCGATCGACCCCTTCCGTGATGTAGCTGATCCACCGGGCGGCGCGCGCGTCGAGCGCGTCGCCGTAGCGATCGGAAAGCAGACGGCCATAACTCGCCACCCCGCGTAACGGCTGCTGCAGATCGTGCGAAGCGAGATAGACGAACTGCCGCAGATCGGAATTCGATTGCTCCAGCTCGATGGCGCGGCGGGCTGCGGACTCTTCGGCTTCTTTGCGCGCGGTGATGTCGGTAATCTGAGCCAGAACGTACGCGGGCTGGCCAGTACCGTCGCGAGCGAGACCCAACCCGACGGACGCCCATATCCTTAGGCCGTCCTTTCGAATGAAGCGTTTCTCCTGCAAAGCGGTCCCCACGGCGTGCAGCCTCTCTAGAGCCGGCTCAATCAGCGCGAGGTCTTCAGCATGCGTAATGTCAGCGTACCGCATGTTCAGAAGCTCGGCCTCTGTGTACCCCACCATCTCGCAAAAGCTGCGGTTGACCTCTGTGATCCGCCCGTCTGTGGAGGCGACTGCGAAACCGATTGCGGTGGACTCGAAGGCGAGACGCAACCGCTGCTCGCTCTTTCTGAGCGCCTCTTCAGCTCGCCTCAGGGAAGTGATGTCGACGATCTGTGAGAGAAAGTGAGTCGGCCGCCCAGCGGAGTCTCGCTCGAGTGAAGCGGTCGACAGCGCATGGACAATCACGCCGTCCTTGCGGACGTACTCGATCTCTGTGCGGAATCCGTCGATCTCCTGCGCAATAAGTTGCAGGTGAATCTTTGCCGCGGGTGATCCCTCAAGACCCATGGCAACTGGAAAGGACCGCCCGACCAATTCGTCGGAGGAATACCCGAACATCTCGCACAGTGCCTTGTTGACGGCGCGGACTGTACCGTCCAAATCCACAATCGCGAGACCGATTACCGCGGAGTCGAAAACGTGCCGATAGGACGGGTCCGCCTTCACATGTTTGTTTGTGCGGCGTTTTCTGGACGGTTTTCTTTTGCTCGGCGCTGAAATGGGCGACATTTACCGCGGCAAAAAGCGACCCTTGGAAATTGTTTGTGCCTGTAGTGGCCCAATATCGGCGTCTTGTCGGCGAGTGGTGTCGGGGAAATGGGAAGTAGGACCACTTTGCCGGACGACCTAGCTTCAGGGTAAACGCGGATGCTTCGGAGAAATGCCGATGCTCCTGATCTGCTCCGAAATGGAAATGCCCCCGCACCAGCAGGCGGAGGCAAGTCCATCGCGGAGGGGAAGAGCTCAATCGTCCGTCGAGTTACCGCGACCGTAAGTACTCTGAATCGCCTGCTTCGCGACACGCGCGAGAATCGTCTGACCTTTGGCGCTCGGATGC
>JAXDME010000016.1:0-21232 GCA_034666285.1 Gemmatimonadaceae bacterium
GACGATCATTTCTCTACGAGCATGGTCACCCATGCCCTCTAGCAGCCTACCCGCGGTGTCTTGGTCGAGGTGGACTCCTCTCGCCGCATATTTGGCCTTGCTCCAGCCGGGGTTTGCCGTGCCGCTCATGTTACCATGAGCGCGGTGGGCTCTTACTCCACCGTTTCACCCTTGCCTTCCCGAAGGAAGGCGGTCTGTTCTCTGTGGCACTTTCCGTCACGGGTAACTCTCGCTACCCGTGCCCAGGCGTTACCTGGCAGCCTGTCCACTGGAGCCCGGACTTTCCTCGGATTGGTATCAATGCGATACCTATTCGCGATCGTCCGACCGATTGCTCTTCTCCAAATATAAACCAAAATGACGAAAACAGCGGATTGGTCCGTTATGGATCAATTCCAATGTGACGAGCATCTGACGCGGCCTCATACGTTCCTTAGCGGTTAAGTCCGTTCCACTCTCAATCGTGAGGATCACATGCCCTCGGATCCAAAGCGCAGCTCACCTCGTATCCCCGTATCGACTATCCTCACTCCGCTCGAGCGATCCAGAGTAGACGCTGCGGCTCAGGGATTGTGTGACCCACTTCATCGAGAATCACTTGACGAAGTGATGTCCGATCTGAGAGAGCAGAAGGCAGGTCTGGTTCTTATATCGGTCACGCGATACGGTTCTCAGAGTTCGGCCCGGGTTGCTGCAATGGTCCGGGAGTTCCCGCGAGTACCTGCTGTAGCTCTGTTGACTGAGACTCAGAGCTCCACTCCGCACACTACTCTGGCGCTCGGGCAACTTGGAATTCGAACTCTCGTTGATGCCAGGATGCCGACGGGTTGGCAAACACTCAGAAACCTTCTGGCTTCTCAAGGGTCGACCGATCTACAACGTTCGGCTCTCACTCAGATCAGTCTGGACTTACCTGGCGTGTCCAAAGACTGCTGGAGATTCTTCGAGCTGCTTTTTGATACCTCCCCAAGGATCTCGACCGTACGCCAGCTGTCGCGTCACCTGAATATTTTGCCGAGCACCTTGATGAGTCGGTTTTTCAGGGCGGAACTGCCAGCTCCCAAGCGGTATCTATCCCTCGCCAGACTCATACGTGCTGCCCGTCTTTTTGAGAACCCTGGGCTATCGGTAGCTCGAGTTGCAAATCACCTGGACTACTCGTCGCCACAGAGCTTCGGGCGGCACGTGCGAACCGTTATGAAGATGTCCCCGGTCAGGTTCAGAACCTCTTACGACGGACAGGGGATGCTCCAGTACTTCAGAACGGAGCTCATTCTGCCCTATGTGGACGTTCTTTGTACGTTTCGCCCGTCGGCGGCTTATCCAGGGTGGATACCGAAATCACACAAAGCTGTTCGCGATAACATTAGCGACTTAGAGCGGCGATGATCTCGCGCGCGGTCACGAGGCTCACCACGCTGACACCTACCTTCTCGATTGCTTGCCTTCCACCTTCTTCGCGATCCACCAGCGCTAGAACACCAGCCACGGAGGCTTTTGCGTTGCGCACGGCTTCAATTGCGCGCAGCGCTGAACCCCCCGTGGTTATCACATCCTCGATTATCGCAACGCGGTCCCCTTCCCTGACCGGTCCTTCGAGAAGCTTTCCTGTACCGTGAGTCTTTGCCTCTTTTCGTACAGTGAACGCACGTAACGGATGCACTGAGGCAGCACTCGCATAACTGATCGCATAGGAAATTGGATCAGCCCCGAGTGTAAGCCCTCCGATTGCATCCACATCCCACCCGGTTTTACGCAGTGTCGCGAGAGCGAGAGGTCCAATCAACGCGAGACCCTCCGGACTCATCGTTGTCAGGCGCGCGTCGATGTAAAAATCCGACTCCTTGCCGGAGGCAAGGGTGAAGCGACCACGCTTTGCGGAGCGTTCCGCGAGCAGTGTGATTAACGCAGAGTGGTCGGTCATGGTGCGGGAGGTTAGGGATTCTTATGATTGGAGTCAATGCACTCGCTTTCACCGCTTGGGTTTGATTCCTGGACTGGTCTCATCGGATGGATTGTGTCGCTCGCGACCGTTCTGGGTCTTGCCCTAGTACTCCGGCACGAGCGCCGCCAGGCCCGCAGCCTCGTGGAGCGCTCCAAGGAATTGGAACGGCTCTCTTCCGAATTATTGCGAGTGAACCGGATGAAAAGCGAGTTTCTCGCAAACGTGTCTCACGAGCTTCGCACTCCCCTCAATGCGATTGTCGGTTTTGTCGACCTTCTTCGTGAAGGCGTATACGGAGAGCTCGCTCCTCGTCAGGTAAAGCCTGTTGAGCGCATCGAAGCATCGGCTAACCACCTTCGTCATCTCGTAGACCAGGTTCTCGATTTGGCGAAGATGGCCGCAGGACGGCTCGAGATTCACACCGAAACGATCGATCTGCGTCCTTTCGTCCTCGATGTGGCGAGTGAGATAGAATCACTCGTCAGTGAAAAGGGACTCACGCTGTCTCTCGTGATGGGTGCAGGACTGCCGCGAATCAGAACTGACCCGACCCATCTGCGCCAGATTCTCGTGAACCTTCTCGGAAACGCCGTGAAATACACAAATGATGGTGGAATCGTCATTCGCACGCGTTTAGTCGATTCATTTTCCGAAGGGGTTCCTCTATTGCCCGATCCCGCTCCTTATCCAGCCAATCCGTGGATTGGGATACAGGTGATTGATACAGGAATCGGGATCCATCCGGCCGACCAAAGCCGGATCTTCGAGGAGTTTGAGCAGGTCGACGCAGGTCCGCGCGGTAACTCAGCGGAGCGTGGCACCGGTTTGGGGCTGGCTATTTCGAGACGACTCGCTGGCCTCATTGGGGGAATGGTCGAGCTGGACAGCGAGCCCGGAAAAGGATCGACGTTTACGCTGTGGCTTCCCGTCGATCCTGACGACTTAACGACCGCGCCGAAGTAGTCCTTTGAATTTAGCGAGAATCTTCGGCTGATCCGGTGTTATGCGGGCTGCGTCGGAGAAAGCGTTGGCAAAGGCTACTACGCTCGAGTACCTATCGGTGGGGGATCGAGCAAGAGCGCGCATTACGACCCCATCGAGCTCGGGAGCAAAATCAAAATTGCCCTCTCCCGCATCCCTGAGTGGAATCGGTGGCATCGTGAGGAGCTGGGTGAACATTTCACGCGGCGCCTTGGCGGTGTAGGGAAGGCAGCGTGTGAGTAGGTAATAGGCGATTGTTGCAAGACTGTACTGGTCTGCAGCAGCGGTCACGATCTCGCCAGACAACGCCTCGGGTGCTATGTACATGAGCGTCCCGACGAAAAAGCCCGCACGAGTCAGTCGTTCGTCGCCCGACGGGGATGTGTCGGTCGCAATGCCGAAGTCCAGGAGCTTAACGAGTCGGGTTTTCGCGTCGTACATCACATTTTCGGGTTTAAGATCCCGATGTACGATTCCCGCATCATGGGCTGCCTGAACTCCAGCAGCAATCTGTGAAACAATGGCGGCGACCTCATCTTTCGGAAGAGGCGCGTACTGCTTGGCGTAACGATCGAGAATCTCGCCTTCGGCCCACTCAATCGCGAGAAAATGAAGACCACTCTCGGATTGCCCTATTTCAATGGTTTCGACCACATTAGGATGCTTCACGCGAGCGCCGTATTTTGCTTCTCGCACGAAACGAGTTACGGCAGTCGCGTCCTGGCGTAGTTTTTCCCGTAGCACTTTGAGAGCGACAGTGCCATGATTCGGGTGTTCAGCCAGATATACGGCTGAAGTTCCGCCTTCGCCTACCTCCTTCCTGACGCTATAGCCAGCTACGGAAGCACCGACCATCTGTTCTCGAGACACGCCGCGAAACTAACAGAAACTAGCGAAACCGGATAGGGTATTAATCATTCATGCTGATTTTCAAGAAACTGTTTCCGGAATTGCTGCTAGGTGTGGCGCTAGCATGTAGCTCGACAACGGGCGGAAATGTCCGCCCCAATCCCCGGGCGCTACCGGCGGAGGGCAGTGGGCCCTCAGATGTGAGCGAGATCTATCGGCAAATTGGTTTGCTGGCCGCACCAAACCCGCTTGCGTTCGTGGGAAGGCTTTCCTCCTTTGCGAGCGCGTCACCCGACACAACGCTGCTTCTCGCCAGCATATCGATTCCGAATCGCGCTCTAACCTTCACAAGGGAAGGCGATAAATACCGCGCTCCATATGAGGTGAAGCTCACCCTTGTTCGCAACGGAGCCGAAGCGGCAAATGTGAACGTTATGGAGATAGTGCGTGTTGGCTCATTCAGAGAAACCAACCGTACGGATGAGAGTGTGATTTTCCAGCACTATTTCCATGTGCCGCCTGGTGCGTACGATTTGTCGGTTGCAGTTCGCGATGTTGGCGGATCTCGCAATGCATCACAGCAGGCTGCGATCACGGTGCCATCTCTGGGTGCGGGACGCCTGTCGACTCCGACCCTCGTTTACGAAGCAATCGGTCGCTCAATGCTTGACTCCGCCCCCAAACTGCTCGCGAGCCCTCGTTCCAGTGCAGTGTTCGGTCGCGACAGCACGGTAGCGATCTACGTCGAAGGCTATGGCTCAGGTACCCGGCTTCCGGTCAACTTCGTTGTGCGGAATGAAAAAGGCGCGGAGATCTGGCGTGATTCTGCGGCGCTCGGGCGGAACGGAGCACTCTTCAGCGGAGTTGTGAACGTTCCTATTTCAACCGTCGGTGTCGGCGTTGCCCGCGTATTTTTTACTCGCCGCGATGCGCGGGGCGATAGCACGGATGCACCGCTGTTCGTGAGCTTCGGTGAAGACATTCCGCTCATGTCGTTCGAAGACATGGTGGGCTATCTCAGATTCTTCGCCACCCCTTCCCGTCTCAACGCTCTTCGTGACGCTCCCCTGGAAAAACGTGCGTCGATGTGGGCGGAATTTCTGCGCGTAACCGATCCGATTCCGGAAACTCCGACCAACGAGGACTTGCAATCCTACTTTGGACGTGTTCAACAAGCCAATCTCCAGTTCAGAATGGATCGGAATCCCGGGTGGCTGTCCGACCGAGGGATGGTTTTTGTTTCCCTTGGAGAGCCCGACGAAGTATTCGAGCGTACTATCAATCAGACGCTCTCGCCCACGCAGGTCTCCTCTGCAGCGCGTCTTCAGATCTGGCAGTACCGCCAGTACAACGCGCAGCTGGTTTTTTATGAGGATACGGGTCGATGGAGATTGACCCGCCCGAGCGAAACGGAATTTCTCTCGATTAGCGTTCGCCGCCAGCGCTGAGTCTGTAACCGACCAACCGAAGGAACGGAGTTGAGACTCCTTCGCACTCTTTGTGAGCGGGGGAGTTTTATATTGACTTCATGAAAGCTCCGGAAAGCCCCCGACTGTTTCTTGTCGACGGGTACGCCCTCATCTACCGCGCTTTTTTCGCTTTGATCTCGCGCCCCCTTACTACGAGCAAAGGCGAAAACACCTCAGCGAGCTGGGGAATAGCCAACTTTCTTCAGAGGCTAATCACAAAACATCAGCCGGAGTATCTAGGCTGGGTCCACGACTCGGGCCTTTCCTTTCGCCACGAGCGGTACCCGGCGTACAAGGCGACGCGTGAAAAACTTACCGAAGAACTGCAGTCGGATTTCGATCGCGGAATGGATCGCATTTGCGAGATGCTCGACGCGTACCGCATTCCAATAATGACCTTGCCTGGGTATGAAGCCGACGACGTCATTGGAACATTGGTGGCGAGGAGCGTCGATGCCGGCGTGAACGTAGTCGTCGTGTCGGGAGATAAGGACTTCCAACAGTTGGTGAAGCCGGGAGTATGGCTTCTCAACCCGGGCCGTGGTGGTCCGGCCAATGTCGAGGAACACTGGGTCGGCGTAGAGAACGCGGACGAGCGGCTTGGGGTCGCCCCGGAATTCGTTACCGACTACCTCGCACTGGTCGGTGACTCGTCTGACAATATCCCTGGAGTGAAGGGCATCGGGGACAAGACGGCAAGCGAACTCGTAAAACAGTACGGACACCTCGAGTCGATCTTGGCCCACGCCAGCGAGATCGCGAAGAAACGCCCACGTGAAGCGCTTCTCGAGCACGCGGAGAACGCAAGGCTCTCAAAAGAATTAGTAACAATCAGAGACGATTTAGCTGTTTCCTTTGATCTCGAGTCCCTTCGGGTAAAAGAGCCCGACCACAATCGGCTGCGAGACTTGTTCATCGAGCTGGAATTTCATTCGCTCGCAAAGGACTCGGCCGCACAGGCACCTTCAGAGGAAAAACCTCGGGAAAGCGTCAACTACGTGACCGTTGATACTATCGAGGCGATGGACAACGCCATCAAGCGCGCGCGAGAGGCTGGAGTGATAGCGATTGGCACCGAGACCTTGATCGATCCCGAGAGTCCGCAACCCGTCGATCCTCTCCGCTCGTCGCTCGTTTCGATCGCAATGGCTGTTGGGGAAGGCGAAGCGTACTACTTCCCGTTCCAACACAAGCTGCCACGGGGCGGACAGGGAGAGCTTCTCGTGGATGCCGCTGGCGACCGTTCAGCAACTGATGCAGCGGAAGATCGTGGTCTTATCCGGGGAGGGGACGAGCCTTTCGCCGAAACGACGCCAAAGAAAAGGAAGATCAACGATTCGTCGAGCATAGCCGCCAGAATGCTACGGGAAAACACGCCAACCACTGTTCGCAATCTCCCGCCGCTCGATTCACCGGAGATGCAGCCGCTCAGAGATCTTCTGGCCGACCCGTCTGTCGGAAAGACCGCTCAGAATTCGAAGTACGATCTTCTGATGCTACGGACCGCGGGGATAAGTCTGGCAGGACTGGACTTCGACACAATGCTTGCGAGCTACGTACTCGATCCTGGACGGCGCTCGCATGGGCTGGACGTACTGGCGCTTGAATTTCTTGACCACACGATGACCTCTATCGCGGACCTGTGTGGCAAAGGCCGGGCGGCAATTCCGTTCGACGAGTGCCCGGTTCCTGCAGCGCGAGATTACGCCTGTGAGGATGCCGACATGGCTTTGCGGCTGCGCCGCGTATTCGAGCCGCAGCTGGAAACCTACGAGCTCACCAGGCTCTTCGACGGTGTGGAAATACCTCTTGTCGATGTACTGGCCGAAATGGAATGGACCGGGATCGCGATCGATCTCCCTTTGTTCGCCTCGCTGAAACAGCGCTTTCAAGCCGAGCGTGAAGCAGTGGAGAAGCAGATTTATGAAGCTGCTGGAGTGGAGTTCAACATCAATTCCAACCCACAACTTCGCGACATACTGTTTGGAAAGTTGAACCTTCCCGTCATCAAGCGCACAAGTACAGGGCCATCAACCGATGCGGCAGTGCTGACGGAGCTGGCAGAAGCAGGTCATGAATTGCCGACGCTGCTCATGGAGTACAGGGAGCTGGCCAAGCTTGAGAACACCTACCTCGACGCACTTCCCAGGCTCGTCAACCCAAGAACGGGCCGGCTGCATACTTCGTTCAATCAAACAGTTGCGAGTAGTGGAAGACTTTCATCCAACGATCCGAATCTTCAGAACATTCCGATTCGGCGTGAGCTGGGCCGGGACATCCGACGAGGATTTATCCCACGCAAGGGTTGGCTACTGTTGGCGGCTGATTATTCCCAGATCGAACTTCGGCTCCTCGCTCACCTATCGCATGATCCAGCTTTTGTCGAAGCGTTTCAGGCAGGTGGTGATATCCATCGTCAGACCGCGGCGCTGATCTTCGAAGTCCCTCTGGCCGAAGTGACCAGCACAATGCGGGGTCGAGCCAAGACAATCAACTTCGCCACGATCTATGGGCAGGGAGCACACGCCCTCTCCCGCCAGCTCGGCATCGAGCACGCTGAAGCCAAGGAGTTCATCACGCGCTACTTCGAGCGCTTTCAGGGAGTGCGCAACTATCTCGATTCGATGGTCGCGTTTGCCCGCGAGCATGGATATGTGCAGACCATATTTGGTCGGCGGCGTTATATCCCCGAATTGCGCGAACGGAATTTCAATATCCGGGCATTTGGCGAGCGAGTAGCCGCGAACTCCCCAATTCAGGGATCAGCTGCCGATCTGATCAAGATTGCAATGATCAGAATCGACGACGCCCTAAGGACGCGGCAGCTGCAGAGCAAAATGCTGCTTCAGGTACATGACGAACTGGTGCTGGAAGTAATCCCGAACGAGCTCGATCAGGTCAAAGAGCTTGTGAAGTACGAAATGGAGCACGCAGCGGAGCTGTCAGTACCATTGGTAGTTGATCTCGGTGTCGGCAAGAACTGGCTGGAGACGAAACTCTAGCGCTCAGTAGCGTCGCGGATGCTGTTGAAACGCCGCCCAGTAGGCCCCGCTCAGCAGCCCAGCGAGATACAGACAGTCGAACAGGAAGGATTGCACGACCATGCCCACGATTGTGAGGTGTACGACATAGGTAAGAAGTACCAGCCCGATCCCAAACACGATCGTGAACATTGCCGGCTGGTCCGCGTCCGTGCTTCGCTTGACTGCCATGTTTCTCGCTATCCTCACCGGTAATTCGTGGGTGAAACGCCCCCACCACGCTGCGAAGGCAATAGCCCTCTCGCGCAGGGAATTGCTGCTCTCTGTTGATTCAATGAATTCTTTTCGAGGCAAATCGGCGTTTTCGGAGACGGCTCGCAAGCGATCAGCTATTTCATCGGTGAGAAGCGTGTGATCGCTGCCTCGCCAGGAATCCATCTCGATGGGCGCTCCTGCGTGGGCGCCGACAGCAGTGCCTGGCGAGCCTTTATCCTCGAAGACGAGTCCAAGCGGCAGAATCCTTAGACCGGTGATTCCACATTCATCCCTGGCCTGGAGCGCCACCCGCGCGAGTCCCGTCTTGAGTGGCTCGAGTCCGGCCTCGTTGTGGCTTTTTCCTTCCGGAAAAATCAGCAGTGCTCCGTCTCTCTCGAGGAGCTCGAATATCTCCGCGAACGCTTGCGCATTGCGCGACCTGTCTATCGGCAATCCGTCACGCTCGCTGATTTCGTCACTCGCTCGACGAAGCGACACGACATTCAGCATTCGGAAGAGAATAGCGATAAGTGGATTGTCGGCAAGCGTTGCCTTCGCGGTCATCGTAACGCGACGAGGAACGAGCCAGCCAACGATCAAAGAATCAACCAGCGCGTTCTGATGATTGACTGCTATCAGCAGAGGCCCGTTCATTGGGATTCTTCCCGCGCCAGTTATCCGAATATCGTTGTAAAACCAGTGCAGTGCGATTCCGGCAATCCATCGAAGCAAGCCATAAATCATCTCGAGCGAGCCGGTTTGAGGAAGTTGTCGGGAACTCCGCGCAACATCAGGAGTGCCAAGATCATTCCGATCGCGACCGTTGCGACCCCCGCACGATATGCGAACCCGGTTCCCATTGACGGCGTCAAACCGTCGACGGCGAACGCCCACACGAAGGGACCAACAACGGCAGCAGCTCTCGACGAAAGCACCATCAGGCTGAAGAAGCGTCCCGCCTCAACATCGGGGACGAGGCTTAGTAGCAGCGGACGTTCAGCGGTCGCCACGCCGCCGTAAATCAGTCCGATGCATGCGCCAACTATCCAGAAAGCACCTCGTGTGGGTACTACGATCATGGCGATCAGGAGCACAACCCAACCTGTCAGCACCCACGACAGTGTGCGTTTTGGGCCGAATCGATCCACCAGCCGGCCGATCCCATAGCTACCAAACACTGCTGGAATCGTGAGTATCACGAACAGAGTCGCTTCGGAGCCACCCTTGAATCCCATCGCGTAAATTGCGTAGAGCGCCATGTTCGTGATGATCGTCCCCATCGCGTCCTGATATAGGAAAGACGTGAGGATGAACCTCAGCGTTCCCGGATATCGTTTAGCCTCCTTCAAAGTGTGGCGCACATCCCCGAATGCTTCGCGCCATTGAATGCGCTTCTTGCCGTGTACCGCGTTGTGATCGCGGCAGAAGAGAAACAGCGGCAATGAGAACACGAGAAAAAGAATTGCCGTCGGGACGAAGGTCGACACCCGTCCCCCATGTGCTGTGAAGGGGACCGCGTTTCGTAAGAAGTGAATAGCACGCTCGGGAATCGCACCGAGTATTGGCAGTGATCCGGAGAAGAACGGAAACGTCAGCAAAACGCCGGTGATCGAGCCGGCGTAGCCAAACGCGGAGCCTAATCCCGAAAGACGCCCGCGGTGATCAACGGGAGCGAGTTCAGGAAGCATAGCGTTGTAGAACGGCTGCGCGCCCTGATACGCGTAGTTTGCAAGGGTGAATGCCGCGAGTACTGCGAATAACGCAAGCCCAGGCGACATCAGCGTCGATGACTGGGCTACTGTTGTCACTCCTTCACCAATGAGAGGCAGCCCAATCTGGCCAAGAATGGCGATCAGTATCGTAGAGACGCACGCCACCAGGGTAAAGCCGACAACCCACGGCTTTCGCTTTTGTGTCGCATCGGAAATTGCGCCAAACAAGGGGATCGAAACCACTACGAGCGCCGAGGCTATCCCGTTGACCGTGGCGTACAGAGTGTTTGAATGACCGAGATCCTTTACCAGCCACGCCGAGAAGTAAAGCGTGGCGATGTTCATCGAGAACACGGTGTTGGCAAAATCATACAGAGCCCAGCTCAATCTCTCGCGCAGCGGAGCCAGCGGCGGATTGAGATCTCCGTCCGCTGCGTTACCGGGAGTAGCCACCGCAGAATTGTTCGCAACTATAACTGCTGACTGCATCGGTCGCTCCGGTTGCGTGAGTCGTACACGACAAACTCTACACTGCTGAACCACCGGCTCAAATACGTATCGTGACGTAGCACGCTCTACAGACTCGACGCTGGAAGTTGCGACACGCAGATTTACCCTATGCCGCGTTGCGTGGTCATTCCCAGCTGGATATTCGTTTCGCTGTTTTTGGTACTAGCCTGCCGGGATAAGGCGGGAAAGGGCGCCGATGCCGGCACATCTCTCCCTGCGGTATTCTCTCTCGGGCCAACTAGTACTACCAATTGGAACGTGAACGCCGGACCGGTAATGCTGTTGTCCGCCGGAGCCGGCTCTGACAGTGTTTCGATCGTATTTCCAGAGGCAACCGACAGTACGATCGAACTGATCCAAGGCGTCGCACCTCCAGTCTCCGGCCTTGTATTCGAGCTTTTTGGTCGAAGCGGGAAAATAGATTCCACTACCGTCTTGCCGCAAAGCACCTTCCCCGACACTACGGGGGAGTGCAATGCGTGGCCGATTGGCAGAGCGCAATCCGCGCGACCGGTCTGGCGAGTCGGATTCGTGCGCGGAAACGTGAGTGCTATGGCACTGGATTCAATCGGGTCCCTGCCAAGTGCGGATTCAGCGATGCTTGCCGCATCGCTGACTCAGACTGCTGCAACTCTACCAGTCTCATCGGACCCGACGTTTCGACGACTCCCATTCAGAGTGCAGTGGGCCTATACCTTTCGGCTCGATTCAGTCGAGGTCGTAATTACAGATATTGTTCGCGCACTCAACGAGGAGGCCAATCCAAGAATAGAGCATCTTCTGCTGATTGGTGAGCGTCCGATCGGAACGAAGGGAAAATACGCCGTCGGATATTTCAGCCGGATAGCAGGTGCTGAAGAAACGATGCAGGCCACCGATGTACTCGCCGCAGTGAGGATCGGAGCGTCAAAAAATCCGGCGATCGTAGTCAGTGTCGAGTCCGAAGAAGGCGTACAGCTGGGATTGATCGAAAGAGCCGGGCCCGGTCAATGGCGTCCCACTTGGAAGAGCGCGTACACTACCTGCTGAACCCCAGGCAGCTATCGATCGGTCAAAGACCGGTTGGGGCGCTCACAAAACTCCACGGAAGATCGTACTTCTCACCCAGATGCTGCGCCAATGCGCAGACGCCGAGAGTTTCTGTCGCGTAGTGTCCCGCATATATGATCACAAGATCATTTTCCTCGGCGTGGACCGAGGTCCAATGCGGTCCCTCTCCCACGATGAGAGTGTCTACTCCCATAGTGCTCGCTTCTCTCAGGGTCTCGGCCGATGCACCCGCGCCGGTACACATTGCCCACTTCCGCGTTCGTCGGCCTGCCTGCGCGAGCGATGTTCGGAGATCTCCGTCGTGCGTCCCCGCAAACTCCTGCGCGGATGCGATAATCGCCGCTGTTTCGATATCGCTTTCTCCAGATAACCCGATGAAAGTGTTGTGAAACTGCGCAAACGAGCCAGTTGGGTGGAGACCAAGTTTTTTGGCGAGGAGCGCGTTATTGCCGAGTGCTGGATGGCGATCGAGGGGAAGGTGTGAGGAGTAGACCGCTATGTCTGCTTCAATGAGCATTCGAATCCGACCATAGTAAGACCCGACAATCGGTTCCAGGCCGCCCCAAAACATTCCGTGATGGACCACCAGAAGGTTCGCACCGTTCGCGATTGCGCCGTAGATCGCCCGGGTTGAAAAGTCGACCGCGGCCGCAATTTTCCGGATAGGTGACTGGTTCCATATCTGAACGCCATTTAGCGCGTTCGGATAATCCGCGTTTTTGGCCTCAAGAAGGCTATCCGTATAAAGCGCAAGCTCCGCTAAAGATATCGTCATATCGTGACAGATTTGTGTGGAGAAACGCCTTTTGCAGGCCACCAATCACAAGCTAATTCTTTATGCCATAAGAAGTTACAGCTCAGGTTGACAACCTTGTTGATTAGTCTGGAATGCGCATGAGTTCTAGCAACCGCTCAAGGTCGTCAGCCGAGTAGAAATGGAGGGTAAGCGAGCCTCGATTATTCGGTCCGACGGTGAGCGTTGCATCGGTCTGCAGAAACCGTCTAAGCCTGTCCTGAATTTGTCTAATTTCGGGTGATTGGCGGTCAGCAGACCTTGGCCGGCCAGCCTTTCCTGTTCGCGAAACACTGTCGACCTGTCGAAGTCGTTGTTCGAGTTGTCGGACAGTTAATCCGTCTCTCACGATTTCACTTGCAAGACTCACGATCTTGTCGGAATCGTCCAAGCCAAGTAGGACTTTCGCATGTCCCATCGACAGCTTGCCGTCCTGGAGTAGCTTTCTCGCGGATTCTGGCAGTTGAAGAACACGAAGCATGTTGGCGATTGTCGTTCTGTCCTTTCCAACCGTCTCCGCGATCTGTTGCTGAGTAAGGGCAAAGTCATGGGAGAGGCGGTAATAGCCTTCGCCCTCTTCTATTGGATTGAGATCAGATCGCTGAAGATTCTCGACAAGTGCCAAGGTGAGAAGGGTCCTATCGTCGATCTCTCGAATGATTGCGGGGATCTCTTTCCAGCCGAGTTTGGTGGCAGCGCGTAAGCGACGCTCGCCAGCTATCAACTCAAAGCCGTCTTTGCCGGGTCTACGGCGGACCGTAATTGGCTGGAGAAGTCCGCTTGCCTTCAGGCTCTCCTGGAGCTCAAGGAGGTCCTCAGCATCGAACTCCGTCCTCGGCTGAAATGGGTTGCGAGATACCTGGGCGAGAGGGATTAGTTTGAGTGCACCCTCGTCAGTCGAGGCCAATCCTCCAGCTGTTCCGAGAAGCGCCTCCAGTCCTCTGCCCAGCCGCCTAGGCGTTTTCTCAGTGGCCACCGTTTTCTCCTTGCTCGGTTCGCTCCATCAACTCTTTGGCAACATTCATATAGGCCTGGGCACCGACGGAAGCTGCATCGTAGAGGATGATCGGCTTGCCGAAGCTGGGGGCTTCCGCGAGTCGCACATTTCTGGGCACGACGCTGTTGAAGACCTTCGGTCCAAAGTATTCGCGAGCGTCGTCGGCAACCTGCCTCGAGAGATTGAGCCGGGAGTCGTACATCGTCAACAGCACACCGTCGATCGCAAGTTTTTCGTTGGCACTATGCTGAACTCTGTGGACGGTATTCAAGAGCTGAGACAGACCCTCTAAGGCGTAGTATTCGCACTGTACCGGGATGAGTAGCGCATCAGCAGCGGCGAGCATATTGATCGTGATCAGACCGAGCGACGGCGGGCAGTCGATGATTATGTACTCATACTCAGGCCGAAGCGACTCGACGGATTGTCGCATTACGTGATCGCGATCAGACTTATCTATGAGTTCCACCTCGGCCGCAGCCAGATCGGGAGTCGCGCCCACGACGTCCAACTTCTCGAACTGGACGCTGGATTGACGAGCAGATCCAAGGTCAGAGTTTCCGACCAGTACGTCATAGAGGGTGAGAGGTACGTTTTCTTTCTGAAGGCCGACCCCGCTCGTCGCATTCCCTTGCGGATCGGCGTCAATGAGGAGGGTTCGTTGTTCAGCGGCAGCAAGACTCGCGGCGAGATTAACCGCGGTCGTTGTCTTCCCTACCCCACCCTTCTGATTTGCGATTGCAATTATTCGCGCCACGAATTCACGGTAGAGGATGTGCGCGAAATCTACTAGCCATTTAGGACGGTTTCCACGTGGAACGGTCCGTCTAGTGTTCCACGTGGAAATACATTACTGGGCTGGAATGAAACGCCACCGTGTGCTGACCTCGACAGAAAGAGTTTCCTCGCCGGGGTTGATCGGAGTATCCGCTTGGGCGGCGCCTTTAGCCATCATCGTCATCATAGGGCGTGGTGGAGGGGGAGAATAGGCGGCGACATCAATTGCTAGGAGCGTCCCAAGAGATCCACGCGCGGCGTGAGCAGCGGCTTCTGCGTCCGCGCGAGCCTTTTCGATTGCCAAACCAATAGCACTGCGTCGAGCCGTCTCCGTATTGGACGCATAAAACTGAAGCGACGAAATCATGTTAGCACCATGTGCTAGTGAAGCATCGATAGCTGGGCCTACCTGACTCAGCTTCCTGACATCGACGAGGATTGTATTGGTGACGTTGTAGCCAACGATCACCGGCTCCTTCCCCTGCTCGTAGCGCTGTTCCGGATAAACGTTGTAGTTGATCGTGGACAGCTGGTCGTTTGCAAAGCCGAGAGCTTTCAGCGCTGTCAGCACAGATTGCTGCCTGGTCGCGTTCTCCGCAGCGGCCGCGGCCGCGGTAGTGGCTTTGGTCTGAACGCTGATCTGTATGCTTGCGCGGTCTGGCGAGACTTTGACTTCGCCTCTTCCGGCAACGCTGATTTGGGGAATGAGGTCAATTGGCGTCCGACTGTCTTGTGCATGTAACGTCAATGGCGCCAAGCCGACTAGAATTGCAACGAGTTTTCTGTAGTTCATCTGACTTTGGGATTTGAGTGAATACCTAATAGGTAGGACGCCAGAATTGACTCCATCTGCACAACGAAACTACTCACGAATTCAGGATCTCGATGTCGTGGATTCTGTTCAGGTTCATGCCAACGATTCCTGCTGCCTCGGTTCGCAAGAACATGTTCGCGAATTTTGCACCCCATACAATTTCGTCCGCTTTGTAGGAGGACCGAGAGTGCACGGTCTGGGAGAGGGTCTCGTCTGTTCCTGTCAGAAGGATCAGGATCTCAGCATCGGCGTCCAGTAGATCCTTTCTCGTAAGTCCCCAGACGGGACTGCTCGGATCGATGGGATGGACCACCGTCCAGCTGAGGGTGAAGAAAACAACGCGTTGCCGCTCGAGATCCAGGTCGTAAAATTTGCGTACGCTTTTTCCGTCGACCTGCTCGAGCTTTGTGAGAATGACCTGGATCTGAACTTCGATGAGTTGGCTCGTTCTCCCGTTGGCAATTCTGAACTCGAGAGCGGTTTTTTCACGATATGGAGCGACGATCGCATTTCTGCTATAAACGATTCTGGCAGAAGGGCGGGAGAATCTGCTGAAGATCACACCGGTAGCGAGCGCTATCGCGAGAATGTTGATCAGCGCCTCGATCGTCACGAGAATGTTGGCGGCAACTCCCACCGGGATGATGTTCCCGTATCCGATCGTCGCGAACGTGTCGACGCTGAAAAAGAACGCTCGATAAAACGAGTGACCCGCGAAGCTTCCGGAGGCGGACTGCAGCGCGTCAGGTCCGCACAGAAGAAAGGCAAATGCGAACAGGGCGTTAAGCGCGACATACGATGCCGTGAGAAAGCCGAGCAACTTCGACCACGAAATTATGAGCAGCCAGTGGTAAAGACTCAGCGCAGAAAGTGGGTTCAGTCCCTCGCGAGTTACGTTGAAGGTTCCGTCGCGATTCAATAATCGTCGGCGTACGCCTCGCGCGACCTCAGTTCCGAAACCGAGATCCTTGAACTCATCCTCCGGGCTTCTCGAAATGGGGATCGCCCGGTCGGTGAATGTCGGTGACGTCACTCGATGTCTATCCTCAGGAATGCTTGCGCCGAGAGAGCTGCATCGGAAAAATGGCCTCGATTGTTAGCCACCGCTACATTCCCGCGATGGAATCCTCGAACAGCTCAATAGGTCGAGCGACACTTCTGATTGTGGTGTCCGCGCTGAGTTTCGGGTCGATCTCAGTGCTGACTGTTCTGGTTACGAAGGCTGGTATTCCGCTGCTCACTGCGATGGCGTGGCGTTACGTACTCGGTGCGATTTTGCTCCTCGTGATCATTGGCGTCGAGCAGCTTGGATCTGTACCCAGGCAACGGCTTATCCAGCTTTTTCTGATTGGCGGACTGGGACAGGCATTAATTACATATTTGAGCCTTCGGGCACTCGATTACATCCCTGTCGGTCCGCTCGCCTTCCTCTTCTACACGTATCCGGCGTGGGTTGCACTAGTCGCAGCGATGAGACGAACTGAAAAACTGACGGCAGTGCGCGCGATCGCTCTGACTCTCGCTCTGGTCGGAGTTACGGTAATGGTGGGCGCCCCTTCTACCGACAAGCTGAATACAGTTGGAGTCATCCTTGCGCTCGGCTCTGCGCTGCTCTACTCGGTGTACCTGCCATCACTCGAGCACATTCAACAGGGCGTACCAGCTCTGGTTTCCACATTTGTCCTGGTTGCTGGAGCGGCAGTCACCTTCGTCGTCGCGGCACTCGCCGCGCACGAGCTCTACCTGCCGAAAGGGATCCCGGTATGGTCGAACATTGGTGTGCTCGCACTGGTATCGACGGTGATCGCGTTTTCCACCCTAATAAAAGGTCTCTCAGTTCTCGGCCCGGTAAGAACTGCGATTATTGCGACGGTTGAGCCCTTTTTTACGGGGATTCTAGGGGTGGCGGTTCTAGGAAATCAGCTGACCATCGCCACGCTTATAGGCGGCGTCCTGATCGCAACCGCTGTGTTGCTGATACAGTGGGGCTCGACTCGGATGGAGGCTATAGCGTCGACGCGAGGCGTCGACGGCGCTCTACCTCGATAACAAGGTTCTGCAGATCACTGGGGCTCACACCGGGAATTCGCGAAGCCTGAGCGAGGGACAAAGGTCTCAGATCCGAGAGCTTCTGTCTTGCTTCCATCGATAGCGATTGCATCGCGTTGTAATCGAGATCATCACCGAGGGAGAAGTCGCCCATTCGACGCATGCGATCGGCCTGTGCTCTCTCGCGCTCGAAGTAACCGGCGTATTTGATTTCCAGATCCGCCGTGATGATCGCCCCATCGTCGAGATCGGCGCCCTGCCCCACTGCGTCCAGCAACGCTCGAAGCGAGACCTCCTGACGCCGCGCGACTTCAATGATTTTGACGGGCTGTGATAGACCGGAGCTTCCAGCGGCTGACAGTATTGGCGCGGCCTCGGTCGGCTGTATGGTCGTCGTTTCAGCGAGTCGTAGTGCGGAATCCTCCTGACTCAGTTTCGTGCTGATTGTTTTCTGCTCGAGGTCGGAATAAAGATCTAAGCCGAGTCCAATATGGCCCAAGCGTCGCAACGCATTATCCTGCCGAACTGTGAGTCTGAACTCGGAGCGCGAAGTGAATAGCCTATACGGCTCGTCGACCCCGCGCGTGACCAGATCATCGACAAGAACTCCCACATAGGACGTCTCTCGGCCAAGAACGAGAGGCTTTCGGCTTTGTGTCGAGAGTGCTGCGTTCAAACCGGCAACAACTCCCTGACCGGCAGCCTCCTCGTATCCGGTGGTGCCGTTGATCTGTCCGGCGAAGTAGAGTCCACGTACGGCCTTTACCTGCAGCGAAGGATCGAGCTGAGTCGGCGGATAATAATCGTATTCGATCGCGTAGCCGGCTCGGTTCATCGCTACATTCGAAAGGCCGGGGATAGATCGCAGAATCTCGAGCTGCACAGGAGCGGGCAGGGAAGTCGACAAGCCGTTGACGTATAGTTCGGATGTATCGTGACCTTCTGGCTCGAGAAAGATCTGATGCCGCTCCGCGTCAGGGAATTTGACAATCTTGTCTTCAACGGATGGGCAGTACCGCGGACCACGCGAAGAGATCGCACCACCGTACATCGCTGATGTGGCGATGTTGTCCTTGATTATCTGTTTGCCGCTTGATTCGAGATAGGTGATCCAGCACGGCATTTGTGTTGGATGTCTGGTGATCGATTGATCGCGACGCTTCGAGCTCCAGAAATGAGACCAGGAATAGTCGAACTGCTCGATCTCGCTTTCTTGTCTCTCCAACGTGGAAAAATCGACCGAACGCCCGTCGATCCGAGGCGGAGTACCGGTCTTGAAGCGAGCAACGGTTAATCCAGCGTCCTCCAGCTGTTCAGCGAGGTGCGTGGTTGCTCCTTCGCCCGCGCGACCTCCGGAAAGGCGGGTCTCAGTGCCGATGTGAATCCGGCCACGAAGGAACGTGCCGGTGGTGATGACGACTGCCCGGGCGCCAAAGCGTCTGCGTTCGAGGGTCTCAACGCCGAGCACGCGCGCTCCATCCTCACCAAGCAAAAGACGGCCTACGGTTCCCTGCACGGTGCGAAGGTTTTCGTGCTCTTCAAGAAGGGTGCGCACCGCGCGTCGATAGAGTCCGCGATCACATTGAGCACGTGGTGCCCAAACCGCTGGACCCTTGCTGCGGTTGAGCATTCGGAACTGGAGCATGGCGAGATCCGTAGCTCTACCCATGATCCCGCCGAGTGCGTCGACTTCCCGTACAACGGTTCCTTTGGCAATCCCACCGATCGCCGGGTTGCACGACATCTGGCCGATCGTTTCGAGCGCACTAGTGATGAGCCCGACCCGGGCGCCAAGACGAGATGCGGCGACAGCTGCCTCAGTTCCGGCGTGGCCGGCCCCGATGACGACTACATCGAACTCGGCTTCGAAATCCTTCGGCTCGTACATACATTAAAGATAAGCGTGCTACAAAACCCGACGCAGTTAGTCTCTAATCGAACATAAATCATGGCGCTGGAGCTTGCTCACGATCATGCAATCGTCCTCATCCGTCAGGGCGCGTTCGAGCGCAGCGGAATAACTCGCAGTGCAATCGACGAACGGTATAACCTTACGTCCGATGAATTTCGTGTAGACGAGGGCCTGGTCATACTAGGCCCGCTCCCGTCGCACGAAATGCTGCCGGAGCTGATCGACGACCTTGAGCAAGCCGGTCTCGTCTACTTCGACGATTTTTTCGAATTGACCGGAAATTGGCCAGAGTGGCTGATGCTCTATGTTCGGGGCGCCAAGGCCGTGCGCTAGAGACGCTGCTCGACAACCGACCATTCCTCGACGAAAGCGACACCGTCCTCGATCCGGTCGATCACGACTTCGGCACCGATGGACATTGGTCTCTCGCTCAACGCCCGGGCGGGAATTCGAAGCCGCCGGCCGAGTAGCTCGTAGGCGATTTCGCCGGCACTGCCTGCGCCGATCTCCTCCGAAACCACGGCGAGCTGACCCTGGATCTCATCGCTCTCCGCGGAAAGAGGACTCGCGCCGCGGAGAGCCCATCGCGCAAGCAGTGTAATCATGCCCGTTATGGCGAGCGCGCCGCTCCCGACCGCGATCATCAGGATGCCCCACGCTGGAAGTCGAGTACGAGTGACTAGAGGATAGCCAGCCGCTCCGAAGCCGACGGCGAACGCGGCAATCGCGGGGAGATTGATGAAGGCAGATGGCGCCTTGGAGCGATTTCGCCGCGCGTGCTCCACGCCGTGCAGCATTGCGAATACCGCCAGTAACAACCCACCGATAAACGACGCGAGAAAAACGACGCGAAGGATTGTCACGCTCTCGATCCGGTCTCAGAACCGGAGCCGCCGTAAGTGGTGTTATGCTCCAAGGTATTTTCTGAACCACGCCATGGTAGCCGGCCAGGCCGCTCGGGCGGCAGCCAGGTTGGCCCCGTTCATCCCGGTCTGTTGTCTAAGAAATCCGTGTCCCGCACCCGGAAAGATGGAGTGTTCGTACGTCCTTCCAAGAGCGCGAAGCGCCGAGTCTGCCTGTGGAATCGTTGCATCCACCCGAGCATCACTTCCCCCATAGAGGCCAAGGACGGGAGCACGGACCGAGTCGAGGCTTGCTGTCGGCGGCGACACTCCGTAGTAAACCACCGACGCCCCGAGAGATGGGGAGTGAACGGCATGAGCGAATGAGATTCCGCCACCCCAGCAGAACCCGACTATACCGTATTTTTTCTGTGCAGAGGGCAGGGACATTCCATACTGTGCGACGGCGTCGAGCTGTCGTTGAACCCATACTGGATCGAGCGTTCTGATGGCCGCCACGGCGAGAGGGGCCAGAGCGCTGTCAGGGACGTCGGGAAGGTTCTTCATGGTGAGAAGATCCGGCGCGATGGCGATGAAGCCGTCAGCAGCGAGCTGGTCAGCAACGCTTCGGACCCAGGAAGACAACCCGTACACTTCGTGTACAACGATGATCACGGGCGCTTTCGTACTCCGTTCTGGGTAAACCACCCATGTTCGCAGGCTATCTCCATCTCCTGTGCGAATAGTCACCCACTCCCCGTGTCGCGGTGAGCCACCTAGACGAGAGATCGCCCCCACAGCATCGGGTGGTAGTCCCTGTATCTGGGGAGCGGTCGCGGCGGTCGCCGAAGTAGTTGGCAGGGCGTGATCGGCGCCGGAGTGTGAATCGGCGGACGGCACCATCTTGGTGGTGGTACAGCCCACACTTACGAGCGAAAGCGTCGCCCAGATCCTTACGCTGTGACTTCCTCTTCTCATGTTTGCCTCACTGTTGTTTGGCTAAGGATGCGGGCGGCAAGCTCGCGGCAAATTGCCGAGCAAAGAACTCTCCAACGCGGTGCTCCGCATAATAAAACGGACGCCATGGTACAGAGCCAGTGATAAAGCCGGCGTGCCCGCCCTTGTCGACGAAGTCGATCTCAAGCGCGGAGTTGTCTCTGGCCGCATCGCGAACCTCGTCGAGCACTTCGGCCGGCAACATCGGGTCGTCCACCGCACTAAATAGTAGCGTCTTGAGTCTAATATCTTTTAGATATGGCAGGGAGCTGGAGCGAGCATAGTAATCCTGGGCGTCTC
>JAXDME010000017.1:0-5507 GCA_034666285.1 Gemmatimonadaceae bacterium
ACTGTACCTCGTGGAACGCCGCCGAGATCCCCTTCATGCGGGGCACTGCGTGCTCGCGAAATGTAATGCGGGCCTCGTTTCCGCGCACCAGCACTGACTCTATGTCCGACGCGCCGCCGAGGATGCGAAGGATTGCCGTTGCGAAGAATACGCGGGCCGGCTCCGGCACCACTCCGAATCGATCGCGCACCTCCTCGCGCAGACCTTCGATCTCGGCGATGTCCGTGATGTGAGTCAGGCGACGATATATGTCGAGTTTTGCGTCCTGTGATGTGATGTAGTCATCCGGCAGATACGAAGGGACATCCAGCGATATCTCCGAAGGCTGGAGCCGCGGCGCATCGTCGCCGCGCATGAGACGCTTGACCGTTTCGTCGAGCATGCGGAGGTACATGTCGAAGCCCACAGCGTGGACAAATCCGGACTGTTCCGGACCGAGCAGGTTCCCGGCGCCGCGGAGCTCGAGGTCCTTGAGCGCGATCTGATACCCGGAGCCTAGCTGGGTGTGGTGCTCCAGAATGGTGAGCCGGCGGTTCGCATCTTCGTCGATTGAATCGGGCACCAACAGGTAGCAACTGGCGCGACGGTGGGATCGTCCGACGCGTCCGCGCAGCTGGTAGAGCTGCGCCAACCCGAAGGTGTCGGCGCGGTTGACGAACATCGTATTGGCATTCGGCACATCGAGTCCGGATTCGACGATCATGGTCGACACCAGGACATCGATCTCGCCGTCCACGAACGTGCGCATGACCTCCTCGAGCTCACGCTCGCGCATCTGCCCGTGACCGACGCCTACCCGTGCCCGGGGGACGACCCGCCGAATGTGCTCGGCCATCCCATCGATCGTCTCGACCCGGTTGTGGACGAAGAAAACCTGACCTCCGCGATCGAGCTCGCGCGAGATTCCTTCGTCGATGAGTCCGTCGTCCCAGGGCTCGACGTAGGTGAGCACGGGCGAGCGGTCGCGCGGCGGGGTCTGCATAAGAGTCATGTCGCGCAGACCCGCCAGCGATAAGTGCAAAGTTCGGGGGATTGGCGTTGCGGTGAGAGTCAGCACATCGGTATCGAGACGGAGGCGTTTGAGTCGCTCCTTGTGTTTGACACCGAAGCGATGCTCCTCGTCAACGACGATCAGTCCGAGCTGGGCAAAAGCGACGTCACCGCTCAGGAGGCGATGCGTTCCGATCACTATGTCGACCTTTCCAGCTTTCAGGTCGGCGAGAACCGCCGCCTGCTCCTTCGTAGTCTGAAAACGGCTCATCGTCTTCACATTCACTGGAAAATCGGCGAGCCGCTCACTGAAGGTTCTCGCGTGCTGCTCGGCAAGGATGGTCGTAGGCACGAGCACGACGACCTGACGTCCGGATTGAACGGCCTTGAACGCGGCGCGCACGGCGATCTCCGTTTTTCCGTATCCGACGTCGCCGACGAGAAGCCTGTCCATTGGGCGAGGCCGCTCCATATCGCCTTTTACGTCTGTCGTGGCTGTCCGCTGGTCGGGCGTGTCCTCGAAGAGGAACGAAGACTCGAGCTGGCGTTGCCAGACAGTGTCGGGGAAATGGGGCGGCCTGGTCGCCACTTTGCGCCGGGCGTACAGATCCAGGAGCTCGACCGTCATCTCCTGGATTGCCGCGCGTGTCTTGTCACGCTGCGACGCCCACCGCTTTCCGCCGAGTGCATGAAGCCGTGGCGGAGGAGCGTCGGCACTTATGTCGGCAGCAGATCGATACCGCTCGATCTGATCGATTCGGTATAAAGGGACGTTGAGCCTGTCTCCGCCCTCGTACTCGATCACCGCGACTTCGACCGTACTCTCGCGGACGAAGATCTTCTCCATGCCGCGATAGATTCCCACCCCGTGCTCCAGGTGCACGACGTAGTCGCCGGGCTTGAGGGCGGTCAGACTTTCGAGGGCGCTTCCCGCGGCGTATCGACGGGCTCGACGGAATCGGCGCTCGCGCCGGAATATCTCGTGGTCGGTGAGGACGCGATATCCCTGGAAGCTTTCGCCGCTGGGCGGAATGACGAACCCACCATCGAGAACCCCTATCGCGAGATTGGCGGGAGTTACCCGGTCGTCGTTGAGGAGCTCATCGAGCCGCTCGGCCTGTCCCGCGTTGTCACAAAGGATGATCGTTGGAATTCCATCCGCGGCGACCTGCTTCAACCGCTTGATGTCCCGCTGGATCTCTTCCGGCTCGCGGAACGGGAAGACGATCTGCGCATTCTCGCCAGAAAGCGCGATAGTGCCGAAAGCGTTGAGGGCGGCGAGTGTGATTTCCGGAGATTCAAACAGCTCGTCCCTGCTCGGCGTGTCTTCACCCCTGCGACGAGCCAGGTCGATGTGGTGCTGCGCCTCGGTCCAGGTTCTCTCGAGCTCTGGAAGGAGGTGCGTGCCTGCCGGGACGACGAGCAGAGTGTCGGGAGGAAAGACGGCGCGGATCGACGAGCGTTCCGGTTCTGTTTCACCGACGGCGATCTGGCCGTCGACGGGGAGCACGAGCGCCAGCTCCGCGTCGCGGGTCGAGCGCTGCGTCACAAGATCGAAGTGACGAAGCTCCGAGATGTCATCGCCCCAGAATTCCAGTCGGACCGGCTCCGCCATCCCGAAGCTGTAGATATCGAAGATTCCTCCGCGCACGCTGAACTGGGCGACGTCCTCAACCATCGGCACGCGCTCGAATCCTATTGCCTCGAGATGCGACGCGAGATCTTCGGGCCGGCGAGTGTCACCTTTCCGCAGCTCCAGCCTCGCCGACGCCAGCGCTCGCGGTAGTTGCGTGCGCTCGAGTAGTGCCCGGGTCGTAGTGATGAGAATCCGGAGGTCGCCATGTCCAATCCGTTCGAGCGTTTCGACTCGCTCCCCGGCAATTTCGGCGTGGGCCTCCGCCTCACCGAAACTTTCGCGCGGCGGGTAGAACGCGACCGCCTCCGGTTCGACGAGCGTCGTCAGATCGGCGAGCCAGCGCTCGGCTCCGGCGACGTCGTCATTTACGACGACGAAGAACCTTCCGGCGGCGTTCCGCGCAAGCGCAGCGAGCACCACGGCGTCGCTGGATCCATGCAATCCAGCGATGGGGCGGCGAACGGCCGGCGAGGGCATCTCATCGAGAAGCTGCCTGAATTCCTTGAGCGATTCGATGATCGAGAGCAGTTGCGGGAGCGGCATGGCGCAAGGTAAATCGGTAAGCTGCCTAACAGGTAGCGCGCTTAGCCCTGAAATCACAGGCAGGTTGGCCATTGACTCTCGCTGATACATCCAGCGAATTTGTATACAAAGGACAGGAGTTCCGGGATGCGTTGGACGAGATCGGCATCCGCGGCGGGAGCCGCGGCACTTGGTATCGCACTGTTGACGTCGCCCTCGGCGGCGCAGGACGGGTCGGGACAAAGGGCGCCGCGCATTCGCGTCTACTCACAGAGCGGAGCGATTGCATCGAGCTACGTCACTCCGGCGATCGAGGTCTCCGAGGATGCGTACGTCTTCGCGGTGTCGTTCGACCTCGACGGCCAAATCCAGATCCTTCATCCGGATTTTCCCGGAATATCGGTCAGGATGCTTAAGGACAGGGAGCTTCGCCTTCCGAACTTCTTCGCCGGACTCTCTCGCAACGAATACGACGCAAGCGGACGCTACGTCAGCTCCTCTGACTACGCGGGTGGTGACAGCGACAGCCGCGGCACCGTGATCGCGCTCGCATCGCGAGTTCCTTTCAATCTGGAGCGGGTGGAAAACGGCGGCGACTGGAATATCTCGGCGATAAGGCGTGTGATCGAGCGTCGCAGCCCAGCCTCCGCCGCGCGCGCGCTGGCAGTCTATCTGGGAGTCAGAGGCCAGCCGATCGGAACGGACTATATGCGCTTCGCGCCGGACCAGTCCAACGGTTACTACGCGTCGGGTCCCGCCTATTCATGCAGCCAGTACTATGGCGGCAACGGTGGTGGGGTGGCATTCAGACGTCTCGCGGTGCTGAACAAGGTCGCACAGCTGCAACAAGGCGGGCGAAGCGTGCGCGTGGTCGGCTACGACTTTTGCGGGATGCCGATAGTCGCGTACGGATCATCGCAGCCGAACGGGACATACCGCCCGCGCTCACTGGAGCGTCCGGCCGACGAGAACGGCCCGAGGGGTCATGGGCACCGATCGCACTCGGGCGAGTCAACCGAGAGCTTTCCCACGGCTGGCCTCGGAACGTTTCCGCTAACGGGGGGAACGGAGACGCAGCAGATGGGCGACGTCCTGATTGCACCACTGCCTCGTCCGAACCGTCGCGATCCACGGGAGATCTTCGCCGATCCTCGCATCGAAGGGCGGCCCATCAGATCGGCCGAACTGAACGGCTCTCTCAGTGAGCGCAGCGAGCAGCATCGCGCGGAGACGACTGCCATTGGGACGCTGCCGGCGCGTGAGTATCCGAGGCCGATCGTGCGACAAGCGCCAATGGTGCAGGCTCCACGGCCTGCCCCGGCACCGGCGCCTGCCAGGCATTAGATGCAGTAGTTGCGTGCGCTGAAGAAAAAAGGGCTGCTACGGCGGCCCTTTTTTCTTTCGCTCGTTCGAAGGAAAGTGAGCTCTGACGGTTATATTTCGTGGTTCCTGCCCTAGCACCCCGCACAACCCAGAGATCCCCTTTGAAGCTCGAGCACATCCGCAACTTCTGCATTGTCGCACATATCGACCACGGCAAATCGACGCTCGCCGACCGGCTGATCGAAGCCACGGGCATGCTACAGAAGCGCGAAATGAAAGCTCAGGTTCTTGATACGCTCGACCTCGAGCGCGAGCGTGGGATAACTATCAAGCTGAACGCGGTGCGGATGACCTACACCGCCCGGAGCGGCCAGGAGTACGAGCTCAATCTCATCGACACGCCGGGTCACGTGGATTTCACCTACGAGGTCTCGCGGTCGCTCGCCGCTTGTGAGGGCGCAATTCTCGTCGTCGATGCGTCGCAGGGGATTCAGGCGCAGACGCTCTCGAATCTCTTCCTGGCGATGGATGCAGGTCTGGAAATCATCCCGATTCTGAACAAGATCGATCTTCCAGGGGCCGAACCCGAACAGCGCAGGCAGGAGCTTGCCGACCTGCTCGGCGTCGACCCCTCCGGGATTCTTCTCGTGAGCGCGAAAGAGGGCGTCGGCATACCGGAGCTGCTCGAGGAAGTCGTGAAGAAAGTGCCTGCCCCCGAGGGAGACGAGAACGCGCCGCTCCGTGCGCTGATCTATGACTCGTTCTACGACCGATATCGCGGCGCGATTCCCAGCGTCCGTGTAGTCGACGGAGTGATCAGGAAAGGCACGCACATCACCTTTGGCGCGAGCGAATCGGTCTACGAGGTTGATGAAGTCGGGTACAACCAGCTGCGACAGGTTCCCACCGAGCAACTTGGTCCTGGGGAAGTCGGCTACGTGGTGGCGAGCGTGCGCTCCGTGAGCGAGACGCGCGCTGGCGACACCATCTTCGACGCCGACAACCACGCGAGTGAAGCGCTCCCTGGCTACAAGGC
>JAXDME010000018.1:0-6385 GCA_034666285.1 Gemmatimonadaceae bacterium
AACATCCAGGTCCGCCGGTTCGTCCGCTTCCAGATGGGCGAGGAGTAGAGAGCAGCTTTGGCTGATCTCAAGTACAAGCGCGTATTGCTCAAGCTGTCCGGCGAGGCTCTCGCCGGACAGAAGGGCGCGGGTTTCGATTTCAAGATTCTCGAGCGGCTCGCCACCGAGATCTCGGACATAGTCAAGCTGGGAGCGAGCGTCGGCCTTGTGATCGGCGGCGGAAACATCGTTCGCGGCGCGCAGTTGTCCAAGATGGGAATGGACCGGGTCTGCGCCGACTACATGGGGATGCTCGCCACTGTGATAAATGCGCTGGCGCTGCAGGACGTGCTGGAGAAAGCCGAGCTCGAGACGCGGGTAATGACCGCGATCGCGATGGAGTCAATTGCGGAGCCGTTTATTCGGCGTCGGGCGATGCGACACTTCGAGAAAGGTCGTGTCGTGATTTTCGCAGCCGGGACCGGGAACCCGTACTTCTCCACCGACACCGCGGCCGCACTCCGGGCGATCCAGATTCACGCTGACGTGATCATAAAGGCAACCAGCGTGGATGGCGTATATTCCGCCGATCCCAAGCGCGATCCCGATGCGACTCGCTACGAGTCCATCAGCTACCGAGACGTAATGGTCAACGAGCTCGGCGTCATGGATCAGACAGCGATCACGCTGTGCAAGGAAAACAAGCTCCCCATCATCGTCCTGAACATTCACCGTCACGGAGAAGTTGCCCGCGCGCTCAGGGGTGAGCGAGTCGGAACGATCGTACAATGACGACAATTCCTCAGATCACGAAGGACTGCCGCACTGCGATGGAGAAGTCGTTCGAGGCGTCCAAGCGCGAGCTCGCCTCCATTCGCACGGGCAAGGCGACAGCGAGCTTGCTCGACACAGTCCGCGTCGACGCGTACGGACAGCAGATGCCCTTGAACCAGGTAGCTGGCGTGTCGGCTCCCGAGCCGAGGTTGCTCACCGTGACGCCGTGGGACAAGGGCCTGATCACCGCGATCGAGAAAGCCCTTCGAGAGTCCGATCTGGGCCTCAACCCGCAGAGCCAGTCGGGTGTGATCCGCGTTCCGCTGCCTTCGCTCAACGAGCAACGGCGGAAGGAGCTCGTGAAAGTGGTTCACAAGCTGGCTGAAGAAGCCCGCATCGGGATCAGGCACGCGAGAACAGCCGCGCGTGACCAGCTCAAGAAACTCGAGAAGACGTCGGAAGACGATCAGAAGAAGGCGGAGAAAGAGCTTCAGAAACTCCACGACGATTTCATCGGCAGGATCGATGAGTTGTTGAAGGGGAAAGAAGCAGAAATCATGGAAGTCTAGACCGTGTCCGAGCTGACACGGCGCATCATCTTTGCTGTAATTGCCGCGCCCGCGAGCGTCGCGTTGGTGTATTTCGGCGACTGGGTGCTAGCCATCGTGCTCTCCGTCCTGGCCGCACTCGCGGCGTGGGAGTTCTATCGCATGGCGCGAGAGACTGGGGCGCTTCCGCTCGAGCCGGCGGGTATCGCATTGGCTGCGCTCCTTCCCATTGCCGTCCACGCGCAAAGGCTCGGAGTTTACACGCTTTCTCTCACTGCGATCGTCTGCCTGATCCTGGTGCTCTTCGCAAGCACGATATGGCTGCGTGGACCCACGGGAAAGCCAGTGTCGTCTGTGGCGATAACAGCGTTCGGCATCCTGTACGCGGGACTTTTTTCGTACATCTACGCGGTCCGTTATCACGACTACGCCGTGGGTGCCGGCGCTGGAACGGTGCTCGTCTTTCTGCCGATTCTAATCACCTGGGCGACGGACGTTGGCGCTTACACATTCGGTCGGACGTTCGGAAAGAAGAAATTGATACCGGCCGTGAGTCCCGGAAAAACCGTCGAGGGCGCAGTCGGTGGACTCGGCCTGGCGATCATCATATGTCTACTCTACGTGCGATTCATGCTGATGCCTTATGCGCAGCTGGGTTTGACGATTCAGGGCGCTGTGCTCTTTGCTATCGTCGTCAGCGTCGCGGCGCAGACCGGAGACCTAGCCGAGTCGCTGCTGAAGCGTGAGGCCGGTGTGAAGGACAGCTCACGGATTCTTCCGGGGCACGGCGGGATCCTCGATCGGTTCGACAGCCTGCTGTTCGTGATGCCAATCGCGCTGTTGCTGCTGGGCCGCCTGCTGCTGCCCGTTCCGCAGTGACATCGAAGCCCGCCACCGCACCGAAAGGCGTGGCGGTGCTAGGGTCCACAGGCTCCATCGGCACTACCGCACTGAGAGTGCTCGACCGGCAGCGCCATCGCTTTCGCGTCACCGCGCTTACCGCCAACAGCAATGGTGCGCTGCTCAGGGAGCAAGCCCGTCTGTTTTCACCGTCGTTCGTGGGGATGGTTGAGTCGAGCGCAGACGCCGACGAGGCGTGGAAGAGTGGAACGGATGCGCTGGTGGCGGCGGCGACGCGTGACGACGTCGACATCGTGCTCAACGCGATCGTAGGCGCCGCCGGACTCGATGCAACGTTGGCGGCGCTCGAGAAAGGCAAGCGTGTCGCGCTCGCCAACAAGGAGACGTTGGTCATCGCCGGACACCTGGTGCGCGAGGCCTGCGAATCGGGACGCGGCGAGGTGATTCCCGTGGATAGCGAGCACAGCGCGATTCTGCAGTGTATCACCGGGCATCCGGCGTCCGAGGTGCGGCGTGTGATTCTCACGGCGTCCGGAGGGCCATTCCGCGATTGGAGCCGGGAGAGGCTGGCCACTGCCACCGTCGAGGATGCCCTGCGGCATCCGACCTGGCGTATGGGAAAAAAAATCTCGGTCGACAGTGCAACGCTCGCCAACAAGGCGCTCGAGGTAATCGAGGCGCATTTTCTCTTCGGGCTGCCCTACGACCGGATCGAAGTCGTGGTGCATCCGCAGAGCATTGTCCATTCCTTTGTCGAGTTCATAGATGGCAGCGTCGTCGCCCAGATGAGTGTGCCGACGATGGAGCTACCGGTGCTCTACGCGCTTACGCATCCCGAAAGGGTCGATGATGACGGTGTGCCTTCGTTCGATCCTGTTAAACTTTCTCCAATGACTTTTGAGCCCGTGGACCACGAACGGTTTCCCGCGCTCCGCCTCGGGATCAAGGCGGGTGAGACTGGTGGCGCAGCGCCGGCGGTGTTCAACGCCGCCAATGAGTGCGCGGTCGCGGGATTTCTCGCGGGAACCCTCCCATTTTCTGAAATCCCTTCCGCCATCTCATCTGCGTTGCAGAAATTGAGCGGGCTGCCGTCGGGCAATCGCGAGGATCTCCTCGCAGCGGATGCCGCGGCGAGAAATCACGTCAGGAAGATGGTGTCATGCTGAGCTGGCTGGCTCCCATAATCGTCTTCGGGCTCGTCGTTTTCGTTCACGAGCTCGGACACTTCATTGCCGCGAAGCTCACCGGCGTCTACGCACCCCGCTTCTCTATCGGGTTCGGTCCATCGCTGTTGAAGAGGAGATTCGGCGAAACCGAATATGTCCTGGCAGCGCTGCCGCTCGGCGGGTACGTGCGGATGGCCTCCAGGGAAGACGAGGCGACCGCATTCCTCGAGGGTGGCAGCGAGAATTCCGCGACGACTCCGGGTGCTCCGAAAGATGGCTACGACCCAGACGCAATGATCCCGTTCGGGCCCAAGCCGATTCCGGAATCCCGGTGGTTCGAATCAAAGCCGCTTCCGGCGCGCCTTTTCATCATGCTCGCCGGCGTCACCATGAACGCCGTGTTGGCGTACGTCATTTACGTTGGACTATTGCTTCGCTCGGGAATCCCGACGCCGATTCCAGTTGCGGCGGCCGTGAGCGCTGGAAAGCCTGCCGCGCAGGCGGGAATTCAGGCGGGCGATAGCATCGTGTCGCTGAATGGGGCTCCACTCAAGAACTGGATGGCGCTGCTGGACAGCATCGGCGCGTCAGCCGGTGTTCCGCTCACTTTGGAAGTGATTCGTCACGGGCAGCCAGTCACCGTGCGAGTGACGCCAGTGGGCGAGATGGCACCTGATCCTCGCACTGGGGAGCGGAAGCGGTTGGGGCGCATCGGCATGGTTGCGACGGAAGTGTTCGAGCCTGTTCCCGTGAGCAGGGCGTTCGGCGAGGCGTGGCGGCTCACGCTGGACAACGGCGGAAAGATTTTCTCGACGCTGAAAGCGCTGATCTCGACCGGGGCGGGCGTTTCCGACCTCGGAGGGCCGATTGCAATCGCCCAGGTCTCGGTGCAGGCCGCTCGCGGTGGAATACAGAACCTTCTCGCCCTGATCGCCCTCATCAGCATCAACGTCGCAGTTTTCAATCTGCTCCCCATACCAATTCTCGACGGCGGGCAGATCGTGCTCAACGTCGCCGAAACCATCAAGGGAAGTGCCTTCAGCACACGCACCCGCGAGAGGATCCTGAAGGGCGGACTGGTGTTGATCGGACTTCTGTTCGTTACCGTCATGTTCAACGACATCAGCCGCAACATGCAGAGCATCCTACGGCTCGTTGGTCGTCTTTTTGGCCGCTCCGCCTGAACCAAATCGGGCATTCCTTTCGTACGGAACGGAAACCGGGAGTGTAGAGAGTGGCCAACCAGAACATTGTCGAGCAACAATCTCCAGTTACGGGGATCGTCGCCTTTCTCAGCAGTAGTGAGAGAGAAGGACACTGGGAGCTCCCGCGGCATGTCAGAGCGCTAGCCGTTCTCGGCAATGTCGAGCTCGATCTGCGCAACGCGATAATCGGCGTTGGCTTGTACGAGATAGAGGCAGTCGCGGTACTCGGCAACGTCGAGATAACGGTTCCTCCCGAGCTGCACGTCGAATGTGATGGTGATGCGCTGCTGGGTTCTTTCACGCTCCAGTACGAGGGCCGCGTAAATACTTCGGCGGCGAGCCGGGAGCACACGGTGCGAGTAACGGGAACCGCGTATGCCGCGTCTGTTACGGTTCGAGTAAAGGGCCCCGACGAAGACGTTCTTTCGAAGATTGGACGCAACCTCGGGTTCAAACGCGTGGCGAGGTAGTGGTTTGGTCATCGGCGCGAATTGTAAGGCGTGACCGGACCGGCTAAATTTCCGAGTTATGGCTTTTCCCGGCCTTGCTGAACGTGTGGCCGATGTGCGAGCCAGAATAGCCGCGGCAGTGGCACGCGGCGGTCACGGGCAGCGGGTGACGATTGTGGCAGTCACGAAGACGCATGGGCCCGAAGCGGCGAGCGCCGCATACGATGTGGGCCTGCACGACGTTGGCGAAAACAAAGTGCAGGAAGCATTGAAGAAAATGGGCCGGGTCGAAGTGCCAGTCCGCTGGCATTTGATTGGGCACCTTCAGCGAAACAAGGTGAGATCGCTGGAGAGGTTCGTACTTCTGCACTCGCTCGACAGTCCTCGACTTGCGGATGCCGTATGTGCTTTTGGCATCGAGCGCGGACGGGCAGTCGATGCGCTGGTCGAGCTCAACCTCTCTGGCGAGAGCACGAAAGGCGGGTTCACGCAATCCGAGCTGCTGCCGGAGGCCGAGAGGCTGGCGACGTTGGTCGGGATTCGTGTTCGCGGCGTGATGACAATGGCTAGCTTTACTGCAACCGAAACCGAGATGCACAGGACTTTCGCGAAGGCGCGCGACGCGCGGCAGGATTTGGTAGAGGCCGGGCATCCCGCGGACGAGCTGTCGATGGGAATGTCGAATGATTACGAGATCGCTGTGGAAGAAGGCGCGACAATGGTCCGGCTGGGTACCACCCTCTTCGGAGCGAGGGCTAAATGATTGACGAATCGTTTCATCTTACACCTCTGGACGTGCGTCGCTACGATTTCGGTCGGGCGCTGCGCGGGTACAATCCTGCCCGCGTGGATCAGTTCAGGGATCAGGTCGCGGAGGAGATGGAGCGGCTCACACGCATCAATCAGGACCTCGACGCGAAGGCCCGCAGCTTCCACGAACAGCTCCGCGCATTCCGCGACAGGGACAAGGCGCTGAACGACGCGCTCGTATCCGCCCAGCAGCTTCGCGGAGAAGTTCGCGAGCAGGCGGAGAGGGAAGCGCAGCTCATTCTCCGTGAAGCCCAGGCCGAAGGAGAGCGGATCATCGAGGGCGCCAAAGCCGATGTGCGCAGGATGGAGGAAGTGCTGGACAGTCTCGACCGCTCGCGTCGAACGTATCTGGCCCAGATGCGGACCCTGATCGCGCGCCAGCTCTCCGAGGTGGAAGCGTCCGATTCACACGTTGTCGCCAATACGCTGCGAGGCGCCGGCTCCAATTCTTCGGGGCCGACTCAAGAATGACCGCAGTCCGCCCCGTGAAGTCGGCGGGCGGAGACGCGAAAGCGGGGGACGGGCGGTTCCGCCTCCTTCCAACCGATCGCTCCCCCGACGAACTAGAGCAGGAGGTGCTCGCTCTCTGGAAA
>JAXDME010000019.1:0-2615 GCA_034666285.1 Gemmatimonadaceae bacterium
ACCGTCTTCGCTGCGTCGATCTCGTTCTGCGATATGAACGCGCTCGGCGCCAGCTCGAAGATGTCGAGCCCGCGCGTGATCTCCGAGCTCACGATCGCTCCGTTGTACCAGTAGGCCGACCAGGTGCCACTCAGCTTGAGCGTGGTGTCGGCAGGGCCACGATCGAAGTACGCGATCTCGTGCGGGTGTGCGGCGTCTGTCCAATCGAAGACCGAGATGCCTCCCTGATACCACGACTGCACCATCACGTCACGGCCGGGAATCGGGATGAGCGAGCCGTTGTGGGCGACGCAATTCTCCGCGCTCGTCTGCGGAGCTGGAAGTTTGTAGTAACTCTGGAACTTCAAGTCGGTCCCCGAGACCGTGAAAATCGCGTCGGCGCCCCACGCGCGTGGATCGGTCGATCGACACTTCGGCTGCATTCCTCCGCCCCACTCGTCGGAGAAAAGAACCTTGCTGCCGTCGTTGTTGAAAGTCGCGGAATGCCAGTACGAGAAATTGGAATCTGCGACAGCAGTGAGACGTGTCGGATGTCCCGGATCGGTGATATCGAGTAGCAGACCGTAACCCGCGCACGCCCCGCCGGCTCTGCCGATCGCCGGGTACAGAGTGATGTCATGACACTGGTTTGGCCCAGGTCGTGGACCAGTAGTGGCCGACGGGACCTCGCCCATCATCCTCGAAATGATGGCCTGAAGATCCCGTCGCAGCGCTGCGCTGTCCGCAGCCGTGGGAGCACCGGTGCCGTTGCGCGCTTTGACAATGCTATCCAGCTGCGCGTTGACCAACCTGTTGGAGACGACTCCCTCCTCTCCATGCATCACGGCGGTGTAGGCTCCGCGCGCCTTCGCTGCTGCCACCATCCGTTTTTGCTCAGCGATGTCGATGGCGGCCTCACCGTGACTCGGCGGCGCTGTAAGACCGGTGAATATTCGTGGCGAGTTGACGATCGCCGCCTGCTCGGGATGGGCGAGTGGGACCTTGATTACTTCGATGCGGAACAGGGCCGAGTTGGGGTCCTTGTCCGGGGAGAGATTCACACACCCCGCGAGCTCGTTCGTCGAGCGCACGGGGCCAGCGCCAGAGATGTAAACGTAGACGTTGTTGGGATCCTTCGGATCGACGAGCAGGCTGTGCGTGTGCGACCCGCGGCAGGTCTGCACGTTGGCGACGTTCTTCGGATTGGTGATGTCGGTGATGTCGAAGATGCGGATGCCGCGCAGCCGGTCGGTGCTGACCGTGTCCTTTACGCCCTGAGCCCCGCAATCGATTCTCGCGCTCAGATCCTCGCCCGAGACGAAAAGCAGATTCCGGTAAACCGAGACGTCGCTCTGCGACGCGGGGCAGAAGTAAGCCGTTTTGAGCGCGGGCTGGCGCGGATTCGAGATGTCCCACACCTGATAGCCGGTGAAGCTCCCCTGAATGACGTAGTTGCCAAGAAAGGCGAGATCGGAGTTGATGCCGCCGGCGAACTTCTCCGAAGGCCTGGTTTCCGACAACACTTTCAGATTCCAGATTGCCTCGGCCGCGTCGTACAACCCGGGGCGGAGTCCCACACGTGGATCGGGCGTCGGCTCCGAAGGAGACATGTTCGCGTCAGGATTCACGGCGGTCTGCGCGTGAGAAGTCGAAGGTGCCAGCAAGGCGGCAAAAAAGAACAACGCGAATTTCGACGCCGGTTGACGGCGGGTGTGACGAGTCGTGCTCATTGTCGAGTTCCTTTGAACGTGAATGACACTGGATCGCATGACAGTTCTTATTGTATTTGTGCGCCGAATATCATCGAAACGAGCATTTTCTGCATCCGCTCGATCTCGGTTGTCTGATCCGCGCTGACATCCGACGCCATCTTGAATACGGTGACGTCCTGCGCGGCGCCGTAGGTGGCGAACAGATCGTTCACCATTGCGACAGCTCCCTTGTGGTGCTGAATCATGAAGGTGAGAAAGAGGCGGTCGAACTCCTCGCCGCGGGCCGCATCGAGCTGTTTCAACTGCGACTCAGTGAGCATGCCGGGCATCAGCATCTCGTGGTGCATCCCGTTCATGTCCATCATCATGCCGTGCGGGTTCGCGTCGGGCACAGGCTGCTGACGATCGCGGAGCCACCTCTGCATCGAGGCGATTTCGTCCTGCTGTGCGTTCGTGATTCTATCCGCGAGAGTCTGCACCGAAGGGCTGGCGCCGTGTGACCTCGCCCATCCCGCCATCACCAACGCCTGCGCGTGGTGGGAGATCATGCCCGTCATGAAATGGATGTCCGCCGCGGTGGCGGTCAACGGCGGCGATTTCTGCTGGGCGGAGATCGGATTGGCGAAGGCCATGGTCGCCAGGGACATAACCGACAAACCGCGAACTGCTCTACACAAACCTCTCATCGTGAGAAGAATACTAATTCATGACACAGCGAGCGGTTCGCGATGCTCGACGATCACCCTCGACCAAACGTTTAGATGCAGAGACTAGGGCTCGGCAGCCACGTCGCCTGAAATGAGGTCCTGATGTGCCCCGCCTTTGCGAACTGGAGATCGACCGTTCGAGAGCCATTGCGCGGTCATCAGCAATATGCCCTGTGCCACTGTCGATGCAATAAGAGAGAGTGGAAACCGGATCTCC
>JAXDME010000020.1:0-3837 GCA_034666285.1 Gemmatimonadaceae bacterium
TTCGCCCTATGCCGCGAGCAAGGCGGGTGCCGACCACCTGGTGCGAGCGTATCATCACACCTACGGCGTGCCGGTGACGACCACCAACTGCTCGAACAATTACGGGCCGTATCACTTCCCCGAGAAATTGATTCCCCTCACGATAGTGAACGCGCTTGATGGAAAGCCGCTGCCGGTGTACGGAGATGGCCTGCAGATTCGCGATTGGCTGTACGTCCGCGACCACTGCCGCGGCATCCAGCGGGTGCTGGAAAAAGGCCGGCTGGGAGAGACGTACAATCTCGGCGGCAACTCCGAGCGAAAGAACATCGACGTCGTAAAGGCGATCTGCTCACACATCAACACGATCTTTGCGAAGGACGAAAAGATTCGCGAGCAATTCCCGAAATCGCCCGCGGCGATAGGCGGCGACACCTCGGAGCTGATCAAGTTCGTGAAGGATCGGCCGGGTCACGACCGCCGCTATGCCATCGATGCGATGAAGGCGACCCTGGAGACAGGTTACGGTCCGTCCGAGTCGTTCGAGACCGGCCTGCTCAAGACGGTCAAATGGTACATTGCCAACGAAAGCTGGTGGCGATCGGTTATGGATGGCAGCTACCGGGACTGGGTGGACCTGCACTATTCAGACGGCAAGAAAACGGGCTCATAGGACCTTCTGCATCCCACCGAGGTAGGAAATCGGGTTGACACGCATTTCCAACCGCCCTACACTACCTCGCTTATGGCCAAAACCGATCTTGCCAGTGGTCCGAGGGCGCACCGCGATATGACCGGTCGCCGCTCCTGGCTTTACTGGACTGTTGCCGCTCTGGTCCTGCTTGCCGGCTTCGCGGACCTCGCGAATGGCGGCGAAACGCTAGCCCCGATCCTGCTCGTGATCGGGTACTGCGTGTTGGTTCCGCTTGCCATTCTCCGGTGAACGGATAGGCTCGGTTTCTGCACCGGGCGAGTAGCTCAGTTGGTTAGAGCGCCTGCCTTACACGCAGGATGTCGGGGGTTCGAGTCCCTCCTCGCCCACTAGAGGTTTCAGGGACCCACGGATTGGGAAGTGGTGTAAGAATGTTTACCGACTTGGAGGTTATACAATTGAAGGCACGTCAACGTCATTCACGATCCGGTCTGGTCATCGCGGCGGTTATGGCCGTGCTGGGTGCGTCGTCAGCAGCTGCCCAGACCAAAACCGGTGATCGAGTCATGATCCCGACGCTTCAGAGCAGCGAAACGGGGCTCGGCGGTCAGGCAGCGGAAGCAATACGCAGTCAGCTGCAGAAGCAGACCAACCTCCGTGATCTCGTCGTCGTCCCCAAGGCCGATATCGAGAACAGCCTGAGGTCCTCCGGCTACAGCCCAACCGAGGCGCTAGCTCCGGGCGATGCCAAGGCGCTCGCCACCCTCGTTCGCGCTCCGCAGTATCTCGACGGAACGGTCACCAAGACCCCGACCGGATACAAGATCGATTCGCGGCTTATCATCTCTCGCGACATGACTCGCGGGCAGGTGCTTCCAAGCGCTCAGGCTCCCAAGCTCGATGACGCCGCCAGCCAGGTTGCCAAGTCGATCCAGGCCGCCCGTCGCCAGCTGGCTGGCGAAGAGACGTGTCACAACGCGGTTGCGCAGGGCCAGTATCAGGCTGGTGTGGCGGCCGCGCGTTCCGCGATGGCAGGCTCCAATAGCGCGAACATAGCCGCAGCCTGTCTCGTCGATGCGTACGCAGGACTCAAGATGGACGACTCGGTCATCGCTGTCGCCGAGCGGATTCGTGCGAGCGATCCAGCCAATATCGTCGCATTGAGACGGTTGGCCGACACTTATCGCACCAAGAACGACACGACGAAGATGCTCCAGGTTCTGGGCGCCCTCGCGGCGGCCGATCCAACGAACATCAAGCTCATTCAGGACGTGGTGGCCGAGTACGCCAAGATGGGTCACGCGGATCAGGCTGTTCCGCTCATGCGCGACCTGCTTCAGAACAACCCTGGTGATCCTCAGCTGCTCAACCTTGCCTGGCTCGTCTACCTCAACGCCAAGGATTTCAACGACGCCATCAACACGGGTACCGAGATGGTGCGCGTCGACACGGCTGCGGCGACGGCTGACTATTACACGCGTCTGGCGGGTGCGTACAGCTCCATGAATCAACCGCAGAAGGCGTCCGAGGCAATCCTTGCAGGCTCAAAGAGATTCCCCAACGATCCGAACCTCCAGCTGTTCAGCGCCCAAGCCTTGTACAAGGCGGGGCAGCTCCCACTGGCGCTGGATGCCGCGAAGAAGGCCATCGCCGCGAATCCGAAGAACCCGAACGGATATTTCCTGTTGGCGACGATTCAGGGCGCGATGAATCAGTATGACGACATGACCAGCACGCTCAATCTGGCGAAGCAGAATGGCGCCGATCCGTCGTCGCTGGCGGCGCTCGCCCTGCAGCAGGGCAGCAACGCCTACAAGGCTGGTCAGGGCTCGAAGGATCGCGCCGATTTCCAGCGCGCGATCAAGTTCCTGCAGCTCTCCGACCAGCTCCAGAGCTCCGCGGATGCGAAGTTCCTGCTTGGCGCCAGCGCGTTCTCGCTCGGCCAGAGCGCAACGATCGATGCCAACGACAAGAAGAGCTGCGATCTGGCTCGGACGGCTCGCGACGCATTCAATCTCGCGCAGATGAACTTGCCAGCCGGCGGCCAGAAATACCCCAACGAGGCGGCTCAGCTCCTGACGGCCATTCCGCAGTTCACGCCGGCGGTCGACAACGAGGTGAAGCGCTTCTGTAAGTGAGCGATCCTCTGACCGGCCGGTGGGATACGTCCTACCATGCGCCGGTCATGGTCGACGAAGTGTCGGCGCTCTTCGCCGGAGCAGAGGAAGTATTGGATTGCACGTTGGGAGGAGGAGGGCACAGCGAAGCTCTCCTTTCTTCCGGCTCCTCCGTCGTAGCGCTAGACCGCGACGAAGCGGCGATTGCTGAAGCGAGAAAGCGGCTTGCGCCCTATGAGGCGTCGGGCCGCTTTCTCGCCATCAGAGCCAATTTTGCCGAGCTGGACCGCGTTCCGGAGCTGGCGGGGCGCAAGTTCGATGGCATCCTGGCGGATCTCGGCGTTTCTTCGCACCAGATCGACGCCGACGAGAGGGGTTTCTCTTTCCGTCCTGGCGCGTTACTCGACATGAGGATGGACCGTCGCTCTACTACGACTGCCGCCGAATTGTTGAACACGCTCGATGAAGCCAACCTATCCCACATCTTTCGCGACTACGGAGACGAGCCGAGGGCCAACCGCCTCGCTCGGGAAATCACCCGTAGACGCGAGCGCAAACCGATGAATGTGAGCGACGATCTCGTTGACGCGATTCGAGGCGCCTTTGGTCCGCGCACGGGTCCGGGCGATTTTGCGCGGTTCTTTCAGGCCGTTCGGATAGCGGTAAACGAGGAGCTGGGCGCGCTCGAGCACGCGCTCCCGATTCTGCGCGACCGCCTCAGGCCCGGCGGGGTCCTCGCCGTCATCGCCTACCATTCGGGGGAAGACCGGCTGGCGAAGCACACCATGCGCGAGTGGAGCGCGGAGTGCATTTGCCCACCCAAGCAGCTGCAGTGCACGTGTCGCGGACATTCGCTCGGCAAGCTGGTGACGAAGCGCGCAATGGTCGCCAGTCACGCAGAGACTTCCTCCAATCCGCGCTCCCGGAGCGCCAGACTACGCGCATGGCGAAGCGCGGCGTACCGCTGAGAGGGAGAACCCTCGTGGCCCTGGTCCTTGCTGGTTTCGTTCTCGTCGCACTCTCCATCGTGTGGCGGAGGACGATCGGCATCGGCCAGTCGGAGCGACTCGCCACGCTCGACGGAAAACG
>JAXDME010000021.1:0-11655 GCA_034666285.1 Gemmatimonadaceae bacterium
ATTGGGGAAGGCAAGGCAGCGAACGACGTCGAGCAGGCCGTGCTCGTCACGCTGGAAAACGGAATCCGAACGAGTGACATGATCGGGGTGCAGAACCCCGCCTCTACCACCGAATTCGCCAAGGCTGTGATCTCCAACCTCGGAAAGCGCTCGAAGGCGAGCCCCCCGCGCGACTACAAGAAAGTGGAGCTCCCCGCCGCGCAACTCGGTGTGAACGCAGTGCGCGCGAAGACTCGACGCATCGTTGGGCTCGATGTCTATGTCGAGTCCGAGCTCGAGCCAAAAAGCCTGGCGGCGAGTCTCGAAGAGCTGGCCAGGTCGTCCACGCTGCGTCTCGAGATGATAACGAATCGTGGAGCGATGGTTTTTCCGGCAAGCGATCGCCGGGTGTCTCTGGTCGACCACTTCCGGTGCCGGTTCGTCCCACGGACTTCTGCTGCGTCAGAGCTCGCTGATGCGGACATTCTCGGTCTCCTGGCAACCATTGGCGGTCAGTACCGCTGGATGCACATCGAGAAGCTTCAGGAGTTCGAGGGAACACCAGCCTTCAGTAAGTCGCAGGTATAAAGTCTTGACCTCGCCCGCCACACCGCTGGAGCCCAAAGTGCTCGAGGGCTCGTTCGTTCGTCTCGAGCCGATGACGATGGAGCATCACGCCGGACTCACAGCGGCTGGGCTCGATCAGAAGATCTGGCACCGCGCGATCGCGCCGATTCGCACGCCGGAAGAAATGCGGAGCTATATGGACGCCGCGCTGCAGTTGCAGGGTGAAGGCACCGTACTGCCGTTCGTTACGGTAGAGCGATCGTCCGGCACGGTCGTTGGCAGCACCAGGTTTGGAAACTACGACCGGGCCAATAGCCGAATTGAGATTGGTTGGACCTGGCTGGCGCCGGCCTGGCAGCGGACCGCGGTGAATACCGAGGTAAAATACCTGATGCTTACCTATGCGTTCGAAAGTCTAGGATGTGTGCGCGTGGAGTTAAAGACCGACGTCCTCAACACGCAATCACGAAACGCGATTCTCCGGATCGGGGCGAAGGAGGAGGGAATTCTCCGCAAGCACACTCTCACCTCTACCGGACGCTACCGGGACAGCATTTACTACAGCATTCTGGATGACGAATGGCCGCAAGTTAAGGATCGCCTGAAAAGACTCATCCATCGCCGTCCCACAGAGTAAAAAAAACCCCGGCCTTGCCGGGGTTTTTTTGTTTTTATGAGCGCGCGTGAATCACGGCGAGTACGAGAACTCGAGCTTGAAGTACGCCGCCGATTCCCGAGGGGACGAGGTGCCGAAGAAGCTGCCGCCGACGTTCTTGTAACCGATGACACCGGTCGTGCGGAAGTTCGGGGTCCACGCGTACTCGAGCGTCGGGCCGATTTGGAACGAGTTGCTGGTGATGCCGTTTTTGCCGCCGCCTTGTCCCACGACCTCCAGTCCGATCCGCGCTGGATGCGCCACGGAGTAACCAAAGGGAACCGAGGCTCGCCCGCGAGCCCACAGGTACCGGCTGCCAAAGTTGTAGTTCGAGAGGAGTTGTGTATGGACGGCACGGTTGCCCGATCCATTGCTATATGCTCCAAAGCTCGCTGTCACACCGTTGCTGCTGCCGCCTTCGGCTCCTGGCGCCACGACGACGGGGTTGTGAACAAAGGCATACCCAACCCCGAACGATACCCCACCAGTGCGGCCGGCGTACGCCAATCCGACTGAGGGCGAAATCGCGGTCAACGTCCGCTTCGTGCCGTTAACCGGGTAGTCGAGCAGGTACCCATTGATATTGAAAAACGGGGACCAACCGAGCCCACCCATCCCGACGTACATGCCGAGCAGGTAGAACTGCGTATTTCGAGTATCCGCTTCAGCCGATCCGTAAAAGGATGGGTGCAGCTGTGACTGCGCGGCCGCAGGGCGTCCAATCACCGTCAGCCCCGCAATCGCTGCTAGCGCGAGAACCGCATTCCGATGTCTGTTCAGTCTCATATTTGTCTCTCAGTTGTAGGTCTTTCCACTCACTGTTGCTGGAGCGCGCCCGAGAACTGTTCTCGTCGTCCGGAGCGGAGCCCTGCTGCCCATGAGTCTGACTTTGCTATGCCAGTTTCGTACCCTCGCCCGATGAAGTGACGGTCCCGCGAAAGCGTCCGATCGAGTTTGTATGGCCCGAAACAATTGAGGGGAACCGTAAGTGCCGCAACGACCTAGGGAGGCGGCAAAGTTCGTGCATGAAATGGGGGACCAATCGAATTCTCATCCCAGACTTTGAACAAATGCGCTTGAACAAACGTCTATGGTGTCTGGCGACACTCGCGGTTTTGGCCGTTTCGGCCACGAGCCTTGAGGCTCAGAGCCGGACGAGGAAAAAAGCGTCGCGACCCAAGCCGACACCCACTCGGCCGACACCGCCACCGAGCGGCACAGTATCGACTAGTCCCAACGGGGCAAACGTCGTGGATGAAAGGCAGCTTTTTCTCAATGCCGCCCGGCTCGCGTGGGCTTTTGCCGATCGGAACTATCAACCGGCAACCGGCCTTTCGCGGGCGCACGATACCTATCAGTACGTCACCCTCTGGGACATCGCCAGCGGGCTCGCCGCGACCTATTCGGCGCACGAGCTCGGCTTCATCAGTGATCCGGTGTACACCCAACGAATTCAGCGCGTATTGAACACCCTCTCGACGGCAGATCTCTTCGACAACGCCGCGTTCAACAGGTCCTACGACTCGAAGACGGGAAAGATGATCGACCGCCAGGAACGTATCTCATCGCGCGGGTACGGCTGGTCGGTCACCGACATAGGGCGTCTGCTAACCTGGTTGCGGATTCTCGCCGTAAATCAGCCCCAGTTCGCGACGCAGGCAACGAACATCGTCAGGCGACTGGACATGTCGCGCCTGATCAAGGACGGATACCTCCAGAGCGAAGATCTCAGCCCGTCGACTGGTGCGCGGCACCCGTTTCAGGAAGGTCGCATCGGCTACGAGCAGTACACCGCCGCCGGACTGGCCCTGTGGGGATACCGCGCCGAAAACGCGCTCAACGCGGCGTTGAATGCGATTCCCGCGAGCGTCCTCGGAATTCCGATCGTCGCAGACAAGCGCGGTGACGAAAGAATCACCAGTGAGCCGTACATCATGATGGGGATGGAAACGGGCTGGTACTCACCCGAGCTGCGGCAGCAAGCGTGGCGGGTCCTCGCAGCGCAGGAAGCGCGGTACAAGACCACGGGGATTCTCACTATGGTAAGCGAGGATGCGCTGCCGGATCCCCCATGGTATTTCTACTATTACGACGTCTACCGGCAAGGCCGGTCGTTCGCGGTGGATGGTCCCACCGGGACATACGTCGAGAGTCCGCGCTGGATAAGCTCCAAAGCCGCTTTCGCCTGGCATGCGCTGCTTCCCTCACCCTACACGCTCGCGGTGCTCCAGGCCGTGCAGGCCGCCGCAGTTCCAGGAAGAGGCTGGGGAGCCGGCGTGTACGAGGGAAGCCTGCGTCCCACCGGAGACGCCAGTCTGAATACAGCTGCGCTGATTCTCGAGGCCGCGCTCTACAATCTTCGCGGGCGTCCAATCCTCTTGACTCGCCTGGACTGACTACCCTCTAGAGAGCGCTCCGCTGGGCGAGTCCGAGAGCGTAATCCGCCCACCAGATTCCGGCCGTAGGCGCTCCGTTGCAGGATCCGTCCGATTCTCCGGGCGGCTTGATCCAGAGGTAAGCGTCGGCGCGAGGATCGTCTGTGAGCGTGCTGCTGGGATTGCCCAGCGCACGGCCGGCCGGGTTGCACCACTGGCTGTCAGCAGTGGGGCCGAGTCCGTTCCGACTCGTGTCGATGACGAAGTGCTTCCCCCCGATCAAATCGGACACAGCTTTGCCGTAGGCAACGCTATTGGATGTGAGCTGAAAATTGGACACGTTCAGGACAAAACCGTCGGCGCCGGAGACGTTAGCTCGTATGAGTCTGTTGGCCTGATCCCGGGCCGATTTCCATGCGGAGTGCCCGCCGTCCAGATAAACCGCCACGTTTGCCTGCGTCTTGAGAACAGCGAGCGCGTACTGAATGAGGCTGACACGCGTCGCCTGATCCGCCGCCGACAGACAGTCCATCTGCGTCAGAGCATCGGGCTCAAGGATCACTATCGACCTGCGTCCAGCGAGTCCGTTGGCGAACGCCGCGATCCAGCCTTTGTAATCGGCGACTGTGCTGCCGCCGGCGGAGAGTCCGCCGCAATCACGCTGCGGGATGTTGTACGCGACGAGTACAGGCGCTGTGCCTACCGCTGCCGCCGTGGTCACCGCATTGTTTACGGCGGTAAATACGTCTGCGACCTTTCCGTCCATCCACTGAGCCTGTGAATTGCGCGCGATTTTTTCCATCTCAGCCGCATCGCCGGGGCGGGTCGCTAGCCATGCGTCAGCCTGAAGCTTCGCACTCGAATTCGGATCTACCCAGAACGTTGCGCCCGACATCGGGTTTCCACCGACAGGAAGTGGCGGAGCCGGAGGCATCGGATCAGGGAAAGGTGCCGGATTGCCGCCTTTCTTGGAGGTCGTATAGGGCAACGAGGCGTCGGGTGAAATCGGGTTGTCGGAACACGCCGCCAACACGACGAGCGCTGCCGCAATTAGCAGATTTTTTGACGCCACGCAATCTCTTTTGAATTGGGGATCGGCACGGCGCTACAGCGCGGCCTTGGTCGTTCCGGGCGGCAGCCAAATGGGCTTGGTGCCGGTCCCTAGAGACGGATTGTGAAGCTCATCGGTAACACGCTTCCGCACGATATCTTACTCGAGGCGCGAATCGTGAACGCAATCGCCGGCGTCGACATGTGTCGATCGCGGCGGCATCCCCGTACGAACAGGATAGGAAGCACATGGCCTCGAAAAACCAATGCACGTTCTACCGCTGGGACTCGATGAAAAAGGAGCGGGTGTCAGACATGCTCGAGCGCAGGCTCATCACCGGCGACCGCATGATGCTCGCGCACGTCTATCTCAAAAAAGGTTGCATCGTTCCCAAACACTCGCACGAGAACGAGCAGCTCACCTACATTCTCGAGGGGGCGCTCAAGTTCACAATCGGAGAGGACGGTTCGCAGGAAATAACCGTGGGCGCTGGAGAGGTTCTCCTCATTCCCTCGAACGTGCCACACATGGCGGAGGCACTGGAAGAGACGCTCGACGTCGACGTGTTCAGCCCTCCTCGGCAGGACTGGCTCGATAAGAAAGACGATTACCTGAGGCGCTAGAGAATGGACTTCGGGATTCGTGGCAAGGTTGCGCTGGTATCAGCCAGCAGCAAAGGCCTTGGTCGAGCTGTTGCCGAGGAGCTAGCCGGGGAAGGCGTGCATCTCGTGATGTGTGCTCGGGGAATAGAGACTCTCGACGAGACCGCGGAATCCATTCGGCAGAAAACCGGCGTGACGGTCGTGGCCGTGGCCGCCGATGTCTCGAACCCGACTGACGCTGCGCGAGTCGCCAAGGCGGCTCTCGATGAATTTGGCAAGGTCGACATCCTCGTCACCAATTCTGGCGGGCCCCCCAGCGGCGCGTTCGAAAATCTCACCGCGGAGGTGTGGGACGCGGCCACCACATTGCTCCTCAAAAGCGCAGTCGAGCTCACGCGGGCGGTGCTGCCCGGAATGAAGGAGCGGCGATGGGGGAGAATCCTCAACGTTACTTCGATTGCCGCAAAGCAGCCCATTGAGGGGCTGATGCTCTCCAACAGTTTGCGTGCGGCGGTCATTGGATTCGCTAGAACGCTCGCGACCGAAGTCGCTCCGTTCAATGTTACGGTGAACAACCTCCTCCCCGGGTATACGCGAACAGATCGCGTTCGGGAGCTCGCGCGCTCCGCGGGCGGCAAGGGTTCCAGCACAGATATCGTAGCCAAATGGGAAAAGGAAATCCCAATGGGAAGGCTCGGCGAGCCGCGCGAGTTTGCAGCACTGGCGGCGTTCCTGGCGTCGGAGCGCGCGAGCTACATCACCGGCAGCTCTATCGCTGTCGATGGAGGCTGGATCCGCTCGCTCCTCTGACGCCGCTAGGCGTCAGAGGGCCCTGGCATCAACTGATGGGTTGCGAAATGAACGGGTGTCCCAGCTTCTGGTACAGCGCCGACTCGAGGATCATCCCGGCCGTATTGAGACTCGCGTAGCCCGTTGGCTTGAGTGATCCCTCGTAAACGCCGGCTCCCCAACCATCGCCGGGAATTGCCGCAGCCTGAACAGCGTTGAAAGCTTTAAGGGTGTAGTCGGTGGGAATCAGCGCGCGCCAGGCGAACGCCGCTTTTGAGCTGACCCATCGTGGATTGGAAACGACCGTCCCATACCCCGGACCTTCGACCACGAACGTTTGTCCGCTGTGGTAGACGCTGTAGTAATAGAAGTAGTAGGGCGCATCAGGCATCGCATCTTCGGTGACGATTGTGATGATGCCCTGCTGATCGTTCCGAGCCTGCTGCGCCGCGAGAACGGCGTGAGCCTGGTCACTGAGGGCAGAAGCCCACCACCCGGTCTCGAGTCCCATCATTATGTACGGCTCGCTGGTGAGACGCGCATTGCCCCGCGAATCGACCCAGACGTTAACGCCGAGAACCGACGTTGCCTTCGCGTTCGCCGTGGGGTTCAGGGAATTTGACGCTCGCTGCGACCAGAGTGCGAACCCGCCAGCGGCGTACTGCTCGTAACCGAGTCCAGTCTCGGCGTAATAGACCGTGTTTCCGTTGGCGTCGACGTCCACGCCCTGGAGGGTCCCACCGCTGATGAGGCGGGACATGTTGAGGCGGTTCTTTATCGCCGTTACCTGCGATGCATACTGGGGCTGATTGACCGACAATATCCTGAGCCAGGTGAGCAGTCGACCGATATCAGTCGTCGACCATCCAAAACCGGTGGTCGAGGCCTTGAAATTCCGGTCGACCATCTTGCCTGTCTGCGAATCGTAAAATCTGTTGAACGCCGCGCCCTGAAAGAGGGGCAAGGTCGTCAGCGTGGCCAGAATCTTATTGATACGCCCGTCGTACGTAGCGTTGTCGATGATCCCGAGCTCGTGCGCCGAGTAGGTCGCAGCGATCTGGCTCGCGATGTCCCAGGTAGTTATGTATTGGAAGGTGTCGTGCGCCTTCGCCAGTCCCGTCGAGGCCTGGGTGTTGTTCTCCACGAATTTCCAGGCGGTCTTGGCGCCAGCCAGAAAGACATCGGACTCGGTCGCTGGAGTGACTGGAGGCGGAGGAGTCGTCACATCGCCCGGCGCGGTGGTGTCTTTGCTGCAAGCGGCAAAGGACGCCACGAGCGCGATTGCGAAAAGCTGTCGAATTGTTTTCATACGTGTCATCTCCCTTGGATCGATGGCAGCAGCGAATAGGTCACCCACGGATAATCGGGCTGCACCGAGAGTGCGTTGTTATACGCCGCGCGTGCTTCGGCGATCCTGTTTTGTTTCTGAAGTACCTGCCCCAGCCACACATAGGCTTCTGCCTTGCCCCACGAAGGAGCCGGAGGCGCAGGGTTGTCTGTTGCGAACAACTCGATTGCCTTTTTGAGCTGGGTCTCCGCTACCGGGAGTCCGCCTCCGTACTCTTCCGACGTATAAAACGATTGGATCCCCCGGAGTAGCCAGATACGTGGGTCGTTCGGAGCCATCGTAATCGCGGCGTTCATTTCCTTCGGGATCAGCGGTCCGAGGGTCGGCGAGTAGATCTGATCCAACCCGATCATCCGGCCCATGGTCATCGCCAGCAAAGCATGTGTCTCCGCAAGAGGCTGAGCAGCGAGCGACTCCAGCAACTTGATTCGCGCGGTCGATGCGACAAGCGGAAGCTCGCGCTGGCCCGTTGGAGTGGTGCCGAGAAGGCCCGCTTCCCGGTATAGCTCGTAACCCCTGTACTGCAGTAACAGGGCATCGTTGGGATAGGCAGCGAGCGCCTGATCGAGCAATAGACCTGCGTCCCGGAGTCCCTGCAGATTCCCTGCGAAAGTCGCCTGGTCGATAAGCCGACCGGCTGAATCCGCCCATTTAGCGGCCCCGATGAGTACGGGCCCTAAAACCGACACAACTGGAGCCGGGCTCGGCGCCGGCGCAGTTGCCACCGGGGCCGATCCACACGCAGTGCAGGCAAAGAGGATCAGTAGGAGCTTTGTCATTAGGCGCCGGGTGAGGTCAAGAAAATACAAAACATATGAGGCTAATTCCGGGCCAGTCGAGGCCGATTCAGCATCCACGGATGAGCTTCTCATCGGCCTGCCTTCGGGAGTAAACGCATTCGCGGATGGCGGCATCATCCCACAGAAGCGCAACAGAGGAATCGGTGACTGCGAGTTCAGGGGCTCAAGCCGTACAACCATATATTAGCCTGGCGATGAATCTCTACCAAGCTGGGATGAAAGACGACGAGCAGCGGCGCCCGCCGGCGTACGTCGATCGGACAGCGCACGCTCTCGAGGTGCAACTCGTATCCCTGGCGTCGGCCGGTGACGATTCTGCTTTCACCGCCTTGGTAACGCGCTACCACCCGGCCGTTTTCCGCTGGGCCCTGACCTTTTCCTGGGATCCGGACGAGGCCGAAGACATAACGCAGGAGGTCTTTGTCCGTGCGCATCGCCAGCTTTCGAACTATCGCTCGGACGGGTCGCTCGAAGCCTGGCTCTACGCGATCACCAGGAGCGCGGCGGGTCAACTGCGTCGAACGCATAAGCGCCGCAAGCGCCTGGCACTTTCGCCCGCGGCACGTCCGCACCGTGACGTCTACACCACTGACCCGGGCGGCAGGGTGGACCGCGAGCGCGCGGCGAATCTGATTCTGGAGCTGTTCTCCGAGCTGCCGCAGCGACAGCGGGAAATTTTTGACCTTGTCGATCTTCAAGGTCTGTCGCCAGCCGAAGCAGCCGCTCGAACGGGGATGAAACCGGTCTCGGTGCGCGCGAACCTGTTCAAGGCGAGATCAGCGATTCGAGCCAAAATCCTTGCAACTCACCCAAGCTATCGGGAGCTGGATAAATGAACTGCACAGAAGCTCTGGCGACGCTCTCGACCGCATCTCTCAGAGACATGACTCCCGATTCCGACGTGATGCTTCACTGCGACGCGTGTCCGGACTGCGCGCGTGTGACGACGATACTTCGCGACAGGGAGTACGAGGCTGCGACGGTGCTGAATGGGATCCCGCCCATGAGCAACCCGATTCTGGTGGCCGAGCAATCGGTGATCGCGTCGAAGCGTCGTCGCCTGGGACGCGTGGCGGTAATTGCCAGCGGCACGGCACTGGTCGCCTCGATATGGATCGGTTCCGCGCTGACTATCATTCCCGCGCTCAATCAGTCGGACGCCAACATCGCGACCACTCTTCACACCGAGACCATCCAGCTCTCGTGTCTATCGCCGCAGCAGGCAGCAGACATCATAAATCCTTACGTGCGCTCCCATGGAAGCACGTATTACATACCGACCACCGGCATTTCGGCGATCACCGTTCGCGGCACGAGGGACGAGCTCGCGAAATCGCGCAATCTCATACATGATTTTGAAAATGATCCCAAGGCGGCGTGTCACCTACCGGAGACTACGCCGGTCAGTGCTGACGAGCACTCTCTTATGAACGCCGACAAAAACGCGGCGTCCCACCTCACGCCTGATATTCCGACCCCTCCGAAGACCAGGTAAAAAGGGGCTCCCTTGAAGAGTGGGCTGAAACTCTCAAACCATTCAGCAAGTAAGGGCGTCTAAGAAAGCAACGGCGACGAAAACGCCCGCCACCCCAACCATCCGCTAGTCATGACAACCCATCGTCTGCTGCTACCGCTGGCTGCGTTCTCATTCTTTGTCCCCGCATCGGCGGTCGTGGCCCAAAATCCTCCCTCCCCAGGTCAGCCGGGTGGAACGGTCGCGGCTTCTTCACACGCGGTAAAGGTGATGCGTGCAACGCGGACATCAGCTTCCATCAATATCGATGGAAAACTGAACGAGCCCGCGTGGGCGTCCGCTACACCCGCCACTGATTTTACCCAGAGCTACCCGGAGGTCGGAGGAAAACCGAATGACCCGACCGAAGTGCGCATTCTCTACGATGACGACGCGCTTTACGTCGGGGTGCGGATGTTCGACGCGCATCCCGAATTGATCGCCGCGCAGCTCGCGCGTCGTGACGCGACCGGGATCTATTCCGACTGGCTGCATGTGATGGTCGACTCGTACCACGATCGCCGCACCTCATTCCGTTTCTCGGTGAATCCGCGCGGTGTCCAGAAGGATGTTCTCGAGTTCGACGATAATCACGGCGAGGATCTGAACTGGGATGCGGTCTGGCAGGTCGCTACTCTGGTCGATTCGACGGGCTGGACTGCGGAGTACCGCATTCCGTTCTCGCAGCTGCGGTTCGGTACCGCTCCAGCGGGCGTCGAGCGATTGTGGGGAATTCAGATCATGCGGGACGTAGCGCGCCGGAACGAGCGTGACAGCTGGTCGCCGTGGAAGACGACGGACCCCGGATTTGTGTCCCTGGAAGGAGATCTTGCCGGAATTGTCGACATTCCGACTCCGCGCCGCCTCGAGGTAATGCCATATGTGAGCGCCAAGCTCACGCGTGCCCCGGGCGACCCGGCCAATCCTTTCTATCATGCCAACGACGCTAAGCCGTCTGCCGGACTCGATCTCAAGTATGGTCTGCCAAACGGTTTGACCCTGACCGCAACCGCCAATCCGGATTTCGGCCAGGTCGAAGTCGATCCGGCCGTCGTGAATCTCTCAGCTTACGAGACCTTCTTCCCGGAGAAGCGCCCGTTTTTCGTCGAAGGCTCCAACATGTTCAACATCGGCTCCATCAATGGCGGTCCTTCGTACGGAAATCAGCAGATTTTCTATTCGAGGCGCATCGGCAGGGCACCGCAGCGCTTTCCGGACGGACAATTCGTGGATTCTCCGGACGCAACCACGATTATCGGCGCGGGGAAACTGACTGGCAAAGTCGGGGCGTGGAGCGTCGGACTGCTGAACGCCCTTACTGCGAAGGAGAATGCGCGCGTCCTCGAGACGACGAACGTCGAATCAACCGCAGCAGTTGAACCGCTCAGCAACTATTTCGTCGGGCGCGTATCACGCGAGTTCCGTGGCGGGAACACCATTCTCAGCCTCGGTGGCACCGCTGTCAATCGCGACCTGAGCGACACGGTGTTCAAGAATCTGCTTCGCACCAGCGCCGATGTGGGCAGCTTCGATTTCGAACACAACTGGTTGAACAAGCAGTGGTCACTCACCGGGGCCTTGTCGGAATCCAGGATCAACGGCTCGCGGCCTGTGATTCGAAATGCACAGGTGTCTAGCGCTCGGTACTACCAGAGGCCCGATGCCGATTACCTGGACCTCGACACCACTGCGAACTCTCTGACTGGGCATTCGATAAAGCTTGGACTGAGAAAATCGGGCGCGTGGTCGTTTACGGCCACAGCGAAAGACCTGAGTCCGGGTTTCGAGGTCAATGACTTGGGCTTCATGGGTCGTGTCGACTACCGCAACATCGGGTCGAGCGTCTCCTATGACAACCAGAAGCCGGGAAAGCTGCTGCGTGGCTATAACCTGTTTGCGGGAACGAATCACGCCTGGAATTACGGCGGCGACAAGATCTGGACGAGCTTCTTCAACCAGGTGACGCTCAACTTCAC
>JAXDME010000022.1:0-10436 GCA_034666285.1 Gemmatimonadaceae bacterium
TGGAGACGATGCGGGCGAAGATGAGATCCTGCGCATCTTCCTCGAGATTTGCGACGTCCACTACGTACACCGTCTTGTCGTCAAAGCTCCCGAACGGGAGGTCGCTGACGTTTCCGGAATCGGTCACCAGACCGGCGCATCTAGTGGAGATGTTGGACAGACGGTTCCGAACCTTTCGGATCGTCGCCACGTGATGCGTACGCCAGCTTTCTCCGTTCTTTTTCTCCAGTCCCTGAAGGATGTCCCTGAACCACGCGTCCAGCTCGGCGAACGACTGAACCTTATGGTTCTTCGCGAGAATCCCGTCGGATTGGAATTCCTTGTCGACGACGTTCTCAGTGATAAAATCGATCAATGCATCGGCTTTGGCATCGATGTCGTCCTTGTTGAGAAGAACCTCGGCGTATTGCAGGACCTCACGAAGTCCCCAGGTGAGAGGAGTCACATTATCGAGCAACGCTTCGTTGTTCCTGAACGTGTTGAGAGCCAGACCTTTCGCCGTGTATGGCGCGAAGTATTCGACCTTCTGGAACGGCTTCGGCTCGACCCCGAGCTTCTCGTAGAGCGCTTCGTCGCTCTTCTCGATCTTGCCGGGCTGGTCCAGATAGCAGAGGTCCGGTCCCTTCACGTTGAAGCAGACCGCGGCAATCGATCCCTTGTCCTCGGGGAAGTGCGTGAACAGCGACGCGAGCAGCCACTCGACCGCGCTCGTCTTGGTCGCAAGTCCCGACACACCAGTGATGTTCAGGTGCGCAGCCTCGGGTCCGAGCAGGAAGTCAGCGTCGAGGTAGATCACCGCATCTGTTCCGCCGGCGCGATAGACTCCCACGGGTATCCCCGTGTTGGCTCCCTCCTTCAGGTAGCTGTCCATCCGCAGCGCGACGTGCACGTCCGCTTCCTCGGCCAGGAAAACCTGTCCCATTGGAACTGGTTGAAGCGGCTCCTCCGGAATTTGCCGCAGCACCGCCGCGGTATAGAGGCGGATCTCCGCGCGCTCCGTCGACGCGAACCCCGCCAGCGTCGGAGATCCGTCGTGGCCAAGCACGTCGTGCATTGGCGACTGCAGATCCGTGTAGCTGAACCCCTCGACGACGATTCCGTAGATGTGCGGAATCTGGCCATCCATCGGCTGAGCACCGTCGACCCGAACGATTGTTCCGATACCGACCGGAGAGTTGATCGCCGTCCAGAAATGGAATTCGTGCGGAGTGTTTGGCTTCCGTTCTGTCGCAACTACGCGTCCCAATGCTTCACTCATCGTTTTTTTTCCCGCGAAGGGAACAGTTAGAATGGCGAAGCCTCATGAAATGGCTCTCAGAAATTCTTCGCAGTCTCTGACCCCGTAAGCCAGCTTGTCCCACCGACCATCGGGCAGTGAAAGCGGAGTGGTCTCCGCCATTATCCATCTGGATATCTCATTGGCGCGGTCCGAAGCCCGTTCGCGCTCAGCCACCTCCACGCGCACCAGTCCCCACAATGGATCGCGCCCTTCGCCCCCGCGCAGCCGGAGGTACCAGCTCATCACGGAATTGCGCGATCGAGGCGACACCCGGAATACCGAAGAACGTTCGCCTTTTCGGAGACCGAGCACGATCCGAAGTGAGTCTCCTTCGACATAGAGCGTGCGATGACTTTTTATGACCCCGATCGCGAGCGACGACGACGCGACGCTCTCGCTTCTGCTGATTCCGCCATCGATGAAGATCGGCGCTTCAGAATGCGCGCACCACGCTTCTGCCAGACGGTCCTCGAGTCGTTCGCGGTCCTGATCGACGGCGCGAGTCGCGCGCTCCAGGAGAACTGCTGGATGCTGGCTCGGATACTCGCCGTTCTTGTCCGCGGTCGAAGTGTCCAGGATTTGCCAGCTCGCCTGAACGGCATCGGCGGCCATGTCGGCTAGAGCGGGAAGATACCGCAGCGGCAGGTAGATCTTCCGCTCGACCCTTGGCGGTTGATGTCCCCAGGTCGTCATGCGGCGATCCACCCGCACCCGCACCGCGGCCGACACGGTGCCTATTACGATCGGCATGCCCCTATGGTGCGCGACGATCTGAACCTTTTGCGTCCCATCGAGGAATGCTCCGAAACCCGAGCTAGCTTCTGGTGAGAAATCCGGAACACGCACCGCGCGCAACGCTGTTCCCTCGATGACGGTCGCGGCGCGGAGCGCTGGCGGATCACTTCCCACGAGCGGCTCGACCGAGCTGGCGCCATCGAGGACGCTCACTCCGGGAAGCCGCCGCATCAACAATCGAAGCGCGGCCCGGCTTTCCGCATCCGGACCCGAGCTGCTAACCATCGCCGGCCCTACTCCAGTCCGATGTCCCACGCCTGCTCGAGATCCTTCTTCGAGTAGGCGCGGAATGCGGTAAGAGTGTGGGTCGATTTGATGCCCGGGACTACCGTGACCTCCTCGGTTACGATACGCGCAATCGCCTCGTGCTCCGCGACCTCTATCATCGCGACCAGATCCCACTCGCCCGAGACGGAATAGACCTGCGAAACCCCATCTATTCCCGCCAGCTTTGTCGCGCATTTCGCGATTTGCTGCGGCTCGGCCTTTATCAATACAATGGCGGTAATCATGGGGACCCCGATGCTGCTATCTTTGGTGAGCGGCGTCGCCGCGAGAGGTGAGACATATAACGATACCGGCGCGGCAGGCACTACGCCACGTTGCAAAATAGAGGTTTAGGATGTTGGAATCCGAGGAAATCGGAGAGCGCCCTTCCGGACAAACGGGCCGCCACCAGAATCTGGTTTACACCCTTCCGCATACGACCGAGTCGATTGCGGAATTTCTCACTCCGGTCCTGACGCGTGTCGATCTCGCGACAGGAGGTACGCAAGTCGTCGTCGTCACTCGGGATGCGGAAACGGCACTCACCATTTCCGAGACCGTGCTACGCCTTACCGGTCCCACCGGGATCGAGGTGGTGCCCGTCACGAGTGCTTCGCGCGCTGCGAGGATCTTCAACACGCGTCCGGTCCTCGCAGTTGCCGGGAGCGCAGCAGAGCTGGGCGGACTCGTCCGCGCTTCGCTCCTCAAGGTCGACGCGGTAAAAACAGTAGTGCTGGCCTGGGCTGACGACATACTCGAGGACGGCCCCGAGTCCGTCGCCGCTCTCGAGGCGCTGTTGAGTGAGCTCGGCGAGGCCAGTCGAGTGATCGTGGTGCGCAAAGTCACGCCGGTGATCGAAAATCTCGTCGAGCGATATGCCCGCCGGGCGAGGCAGGTAGGTGCGGCCGAGGTCGAGGCCCCGCAGATGCCTGAGAATTACGAGCTGCCGATCGTCAGACACATCACTGTTACCCCAAGTGCGCGGCCGGCCGCGCTCAGACGCTTGCTCGACGACCTCAACCCGCCGTCAGCTGTGATCGTCGCACGGGACACGCCTTCAGTCGAGGCCGCGAAGCAAACTCTCCGCACCCTCGGCTATCACGATGACGACCCGAACTTCCGCGTAACGCAATCCGATTTCGGCGGTCCCGCGCACGCCGTGATTTTCTTCCAGCCGCCGGTTACACCCGCCGAGCTTCAACGCGCCGCGCAGGCAAAACCGGTTCAGATTGTCGTTCTGGCCAGACCTGGAGAAATCGCCTGGCTAAGGGAGCTCACTGGGGGACGGCTCGGACCTCTCAATCTCGCTGGGCCTGAGCGTCGGGCACACGATCGCGAGGCAGCGGTGCGACAGGAGCTGAGGGCCGTGCTGGATCGCGGTGTTCCACCACGCGAGATCATCGCGCTCGAGCCGCTGCTCGAGGAATTCGATGCATCAGAGCTCGCCGCGGCGGCGCTTTATCTGCTCGAGCGCGAGCGCGCCCAGCGACGAGCCGCCGCCGAGAACGCTGCGCCAGCCGCGAAGCCGCGACCGGCAGCGGACGGCGATCGACCCGGAGCACCAACAGGCGGGATGACGCGCCTTTTCATGACCATCGGAACGCGTGACGGAGTGAAGGTCGGCGATCTCATGGGAGTGATCGCCGGCGAAGGTGGAATTGCTGGCGATCACGTCGGCAAAATCGATCTTCGCGAGAGCCACGCGCTTGTTGAGGTCGCCGACGCAGATGCAGCCGGCGTCATCGCCCGAGTCAATGGTGCGATGATTCGCGGCCGCCGGGTCGTGGTGCGAGGTGAGCGTGATAAGGAGGAAAGAGACCGTTCTGCGAGCCCGAGAGGCGATCGTCCACCAGGCCGCGGAGCCCCTGATCGGGGATCTCGTGATCGTGGCGCGCCGCCGAGAGGCCGGCCCGGTGCTCCCCGCCGCGGCGGACCGCCGGACAGAACAAGCCGCGGAGGTCCTCCCCGTAGAGATCGCGACCGGTCGTGAGCGGACCGAGCGGACCATTCCACCAGGCCGGTGGATGGATTGAAGTCATTGCCGGCGTGATGTTCAGCGGCAAGAGCGAGGAGTTGATTCGTCGCGTGCGACGCTCGATGATCGCTCGCAAACGTGTGCAGGTGTTCAAGTCCCACCTCGATGCGCGGTACGCCGGCATCTACACTGTGTCGAGCCACGACGGGCGTACCGTCGAGGCGATCCCGGCCGATTCGGCCGCACAAATCGCACAGCAGATCGACCCGATGGCGCACGTTATCGCGATCGACGAAGCCCAGTTCATGGATCGTGGAATCGTTCCGCTCGTGACTTCTCTCGCGGCGAGAGGCCGACGGGTTATCGTCGCTGGAACGGACACGGATTTCCGGGGGGAACCGTTCGGCGCGATGCCCGACCTCATGGCCATCGCGGAAGTGGTCGACAAACTTCACGCGATCTGCGTCCTTTGCGGCGGCCCTGCCAGCCGCAACCAGCGTCTGATCGGTGGACGTCCGGCACCCTACAATTCGCCCCAGATCATGGTCGGAGGTACGGAGTCGTACGAGGCGCGGTGCAGAATGTGCCATACAGTTCCAGCCGGCGACGCAGCCCAGGTAGCTCTGCTCTAACAAGCTCAGCAGTAAGCTGGCGTCGCAAGCAGCAGTTTACGCGTGACAGGGGAGGATCGAGTTCCTATCTTGCCGCGCATCCTGCGCATGACCACCTCAATCCTTTGACAGATGATTCGCATTGGCCTGACAGGAAACATCGCCAGCGGAAAGTCAGAAGTTGCGAGAATGCTCGCCGACCGCGGCGCGACGGTGATCGACGCGGATCTCCTTGCGCGTGAGGCGGTCGAGCCGGAAACCCAGGCTCTAAAGGACATCATAAAGCGCTGGGGCAAAGACGTCCTCAATGAGGACGGCAGCCTCGACCGCTCTGCCCTCCGCCGGATTGTCTTCGCAGATCAAAGCGAGCTGGATGCGCTCAACCGGATCGTGCACCCGGGAGTAACGCGCCTCCGGGACCGGGAGATCGCGATCGCCAAAGAGCGCGGAGACCCGCTTGTCGTCTGTGTGATTCCGCTGCTGTTCGAGAGGAATATCGTCGACGAATTCGATTCGATCGTTCTCGTCGATGCGCCGCGCCCTTTACGACTCGAGAGGCTGGTTGCCACTCGCAACATGGAGGCAACCGACGCGATGAACATGATAGCATCGCAGATGCCCGCCGAGCTCAAGCGCGCTCGAGCGGATTACGTCATCGAGAACAGCGGCTCCCTCCAGGAACTCGAGCGCGATGTCAACGCGCTATGGAGCTCCCTTCAGCGAGATGCTCAAGGCACGAACCCGCTCGGAGCAATAACCGCGAACAACTACGTAGAGACGCAGAGCGAAGCCCGCGTTTCTTGACCTCATTTACTGTGGAGCAGAAGTGGCGAACATTCCCGGCGATCTCCTTTACACCGAAGAACACGAGTACATCCGCAAGGGAAAGGGAGCCGGTGACCCTGTCGAGATCGGCATCACAGACTACGCGCAGGGCGAGCTCGGGGACATCGTCTACATAGAGCTGCCCAAGGTCGGAACGAAGTTCGGAAAGCACGACGTGTTCGGTACTATCGAGGCCGTCAAGGCAGTTTCGGAGCTCTTCTCCCCTATCGCCGGCGAGGTCGTCGCCATCAACGACAGGCTCGACAAGGAGCCGGCGCTCGTGAACACCGATCCTTATGGCGCTGGCTGGATGATCAAGATCAAGCCGAGTGACCCGGCGGCCGTTGACATGCTTATGAAGTCGGACGCCTACAAGACACACACCGGGTAGTAATTCGCGCCCTCAGCGCGGATGCTGTCTGCGCTCCCTCCAGCATAGCCGAAGCAGGAGCAGCCAGAACAAAGCCGACAGCGCGATGTTGACCATCCAATAGACCGCGTGGTTTTCGAATCCGCCCAACGCCCGCAACACGTTTACCAGACCGAGCAGCAGGGCAGCGAATACCACGACGGCCAGCAGAGTCTTTGCACCCTCGGTCCTCAGCGGACTGTCCGGGCTTCGGAAGTGCGACAACGAGAACGGAATAGCGAGCACAATCACCAGCGCAGCAAACAGAATTCCGCCCCAGTGCACGTTCACCCTCCTGTGGTTCCCGCTTCGGCCTCGACGTAGGAATCGGTCGGCAGACAGGAACAGATCAGGTGCCTGTCTCCGTAGGCACTTTCCACACGCGCGACCGACGGCCAGAACTTGAAATCCCGCGTCCACTCTGCCGGAAATGCCGCCTGTTCTCTGGTGTACGGGTGTGTCCACGCGGTCGAGACCACCCGGCTCATTGGGTGAGGCGAGTTCTTGAGCACATTGTCCTGCCGGTCGGCTCCGCCCGTTTCGATTTCACGGATCTCCTCACGAATTGAGATCATCGCGTCGCAGAACCGGTCCAGTTCCTCCTTCGGCTCACTCTCCGTAGGCTCGATCATCAGCGTTCCCGGGACAGGGAACGAAACCGTTGGCGCGTGGAAGCCATAATCCATCAGCCGTTTTGCGATGTCCTCCACCTCGACGCCGCTCGACTGCTTGACGACTCGCGTATCGACAATGCACTCGTGGGCAACAGTTCCGTGCGCGCCCTTGTACAACACGGGGAAATGTGGCTCCAGACGCTTGGCGATGTAGTTCGCGTTCAGGATCGCGATCTTCGTCGCGTACTCGAGGCCCTCGCCCCCCATCAGCTTGATGTAGGAGTACGAGATCGGGAGAATGCTCGCGCTGCCCCATGGTGCGGCGGAAACCGCTCCGACTTCGTCGCGCCCATTGAGCTTCACCACCGGATGGCCCGGAAGGAAGTGCACGAGATGCTTCGCCACGCCGATCGGCCCCATACCCGGCCCGCCGCCGCCGTGGGGAATGCAGAAGGTCTTGTGGAGATTCAGGTGACACACATCGGCGCCCACGTCGCCCGGCCGGCAGAGGCCGACCATCGCGTTCATGTTGGCCCCGTCCATGTAGACCTGTCCGCCGTACTTGTGGACGATGTCGCAAACCTCGACGATCGACTCTTCGAACACGCCGTGAGTCGACGGATAGGTGATCATGAGCGCCGCGAGATTCAGCGCGTACTCTTCCGCCTTCGACCGCAGGTCTTCGACGTCGATGTTTCCCCGTTCGTCAGTCCTTACTACCACGACTTTCATCCCGGCCATCACGGCGCTCGCCGGGTTGGTCCCGTGCGCCGACTGCGGAATCAGGCACACGTTGCGATGCCCTTCGTTCCGCGACGCATGGTACGCCCGAATCACCAGGAGTCCCGCGTACTCTCCCTGCGATCCGGCATTCGGCTGCAGCGACACGTCGGAGAATCCCGTGATCTCCGCCAGTGCGCGCTCGAGCTCGTCGAACAGCAGTCGGTAGCCGTCCGTCTGCTCGAGAGGCGCGAATGGATGGATCTTGGCGAATCCGGGCCACGTGATCGGCATCATCTCCGCGGTCGCGTTCAGCTTCATCGTGCACGAGCCGAGGGGAATCATGGAGTGGACGAGCGAGAGATCCCGCGACTGCAGCTTGTTCATGTAGCGCAGCATCTCGGTCTCTGCGTGATGCTTGTTGAAAACGGGATGGGTGAGAAACGAAGTCGTCCGGTTGAAGCGCTCGTCGTAGCGGAAGTCCGCTGCCGAGACCACGTCGTCGAGCGTGAAGCCGGGCTCTTTGCCCTCATTGAAAGCCGCAAAGAGATTTTCGATGTCGTCGTTGGTCACCGTCTCGTCGAGCGCGATGACGATGCTTCTGTCGTCCATTGCGCGAAGATTGATCCGCCGGTTGCGAGCTTCGTCCAGAATGGCGGACGGGCTTCGCTTTCCAAGCGCGACGCGGATGGTATCGAAGTAGTCGTCATGGGCAATCGAGAAGCCGAGTCTCCGCAACCCTTCGGCGAGCGCCGCCGTGAAGCCGTGGACTCGCTTGGCGATGCGCGTGAGTCCCTGCGGTCCGTGATACACCGCGTACATGCTGGCCACGACGGCGAGCAGCACCTGGGCAGTACATACGTTGCTGGTCGCCTTCTCGCGGCGGATGTGCTGCTCTCTCGTCTGGAGCGCCATCCTCAAGGCCGGTTTGCCGTCGGCATCGCGGGAGACGCCGATGATGCGTCCAGGAAGTTGGCGCTTGAACTCATCCTTCGTCGCGAAATACGCCGCGTGCGGACCGCCGTATCCGAGTGGGACGCCAAAGCGCTGGGTGTTGCCGACGACTATGTCGGCGCCCCATTCGCCGGGCGGCGTTAAAAGCACGAGACTCAGAAGATCGGCAGCCACCGTCACCAACGCATCAGCCGCGCGCACCTGCTCGCACGTTTTGCTGTAGTCGATCACCGCGCCGTCCGTGGCTGGATACTGGACGAGTGCGCCAAAAACGTCCGGACCGATCTCGAAGTCCGCGTAGCTCGACACTCGCACTTCTATGCCGCGTACAACAGCGCGGGTCTTCACCACGTCGATAGTTTGCGGATGGCACTCGGAAGCGACGAGAAATACTTCCTTTCCCGGTTTCCCCTTGATCGCGTAGCTCATCGCCATCGCTTCGGCAGCCGAGGTCCCTTCGTCCAGCAGGGACGCGTTCGCAATCGGGAGTCCCGTGAGGTCAATGACCATCGTCTGAAAATTGAGCAGTGCCTCGAGTCGCCCCTGCGCAATTTCTGCCTGGTACGGAGTGTAGGCCGTGTACCAGCCGGGATTCTCCATGATGTTCCGCTGAATGACGGGAGGCGTCACGCAATCCGAGTAGCCCATGCCGATAAACGAGCGGAATACCTGGTTCTTCGCCGCCAGCGCCCTGAAGTACGCCAGCACCTCCGGCTCCGTAATTCCCTTCGGGATGTCGAGCCCGCCGCGCAGTCGGATCTTTGCGGGAACAGTGGCGTCGATGAGAGCATCGAGCGATGCAAAACCGAGAGTTTTCAGCATCTCCGCGACGTCACGCTCGTCAGGTCCTACATGTCGTGGAACGAAGGATTCAGCAGGAGGGATTGCCGCCTCGACCTGCTTGATTGTAGTGCTCATAAGAGTGACAATTTAACACTCTATGCACCCCCGGCGAAGTTACCGACGCTGGCGACTTCTGCTCACTCCGCCACGCTCGGGCGCCGAGAACATGGCGCGAGACACGGCGCTGCAGGCACGCGCCGCGAAGATGGGTGAAACCGTGTTCAGCGTTTACTCGTGGACGCGGCCTACTCTGTCCTTCGGCAGGCATCAGCCCGCGAATGGTCTTTACGATGCACAGAAACTCCAGTCCGCTGGCCTCGACGTCGTTCGCAGACCCACCGGCGGCCGCGCCATCCTCCACAATCGCGAAGTCACCTACAGCGTGACGGCTCCCGTTGAAGGCGCCGAACCTCTCCGCGCGGCGTATTCCCGAATCAACCGGATCCTGCTCGACGGACTCGCTCGACTGGGTGTAGTCGCGGGCATCGCTTCTTCGGGCGAGCGTGCGCCCGCGCCCAGTATCCGTCCATGCTTCGAGACACCCGGCGAAGGCGAGCTCGTCGCCGATGGAGGCAAGCTCGTTGGCAGTGCGCAATGGCGCGATGGCGGAGCATTGTTGCAGCATGGCTCCATCCTCGTCGAGGATGATCAGTCTTCGCTTGGCTTCTTCGCGGCTGGACCCGTGAATGAATCGCTCGCCTCTATCGCACAGCCTGCAACCCTCGCGGCTCTGTTGGGCCGCGCTCCGGATGCGTCGGAAGTGGCGAGCGCGTTGTTCGACGCCGTTCGGTCACTGGAAGACGCGGAAGCTGAGGAGCTCGGCGAAGACGAAATCCGTGAGGAAGCTCTGAAACACCTTCCGCAATATCTCGACAAGGAATGGACATGGCGACGATGAAGCAGGCTTGGGTCCTCTGCGCGCTGGCGGTCTTCGCCGGTTGCAGCGACTCTGAATCGGATTCCAAAGGAAGATCCGGGGGTACACTGACAATTTCCACCGGCGGCGACCCGGACGTCCTCATCCCATCGCTTGTCTCGACTGTCCAGGCCGCCCAGATGACCGATCTGATCTACGACCGCCTGGCGGAAATCGGTGATTCGCTCAACGTCGTGGGCGATGGTGGCTTTGTTCCGCGCCTCGCTG
>JAXDME010000023.1:0-4769 GCA_034666285.1 Gemmatimonadaceae bacterium
AACCTCGCTCCCTTCGCCGTACATGCCGCGATAAGTGAGCCCCACCTGCTGCAAGCCGGCGAGCACCTTGCCGATCTCCTTGGTCAGAACCAGACCCGGAAGATGGATGAGGACTGAAGCCCTGAGCCCTGTTCCGACGTTGGTCGGACAGGCGGTCAGATAGCCGAATTCACTGTGAAACGCATAGGGAACCCTGTTGCCGAGCTCGGCGTCCAGGCGTTCTAGCACGCCAAACGCGTCGGCGACGTGGAAGCCCGAATGCAGCGCCTGGAGACGAAGATGGTCCTCCTCGTTTACCATGATCCCGACGCCACGCGATAGGTACACGGCAGCACCCGTTCGGACCGGCTGCTCGTTGAGACCAGCGAGCTCCTTGCTCACTACATGGCGCTCATGCAGCAGAAGCCTGTCCTCTGGCGGCAGCTCATCAACACGAAGAAGGACGCCATCCTCTATGGATTGTAGTCCCGCGAACGCCTCTCGAACCTGCGTAAGAATCCTGAGCCGCTCCCCGTCACGCGCTCTGGGCGTAAAGGCGTAGCCCTCCAGGTTTCTCGCCAGACGGATCCGCGTCGAGATAACAATGTCAGCGTGCTCGCCCGATGCATCGAGCCAGCTGGCGCCTCCATCGGGCAGCAAAGTCAGGTCGAGCATTACTCTATCCCCCGCAACTTGTCGCGCAGGTCTGCGGCGAGCTCGAACTGCTCGGCGTCGATCGCGCGTTTGAGTCGATCCCGCAGCTCGGTCGCGCTCGATACGTGTGGCAGCGCCGACGGCAGCGGGGCGACGTAGCGACGTCCGATGTGTCGGGAGTTTCCATGCACCCTCCGCAGAAGATCGCGAAGGCTGCTCTCGAAAGCTTCATAGCAGTGCGCGCAGCCAAGTCTTCCGGTGGCGCGAAAATCCGCGAGTGTCGAAGAGCAGAACGAGCAATGCACCGGCTCGCCTTTGGCGCCAGGCATCTGCTCATGGATAGTCTGGAGGAAATTGTTGATCTGGGGCTTCGATGAGCCGATGGTCGTCTCGACGCCACGCTCCGCAGCGCACTTCTCGCACAAATGCAGCTGCCTGACCCCGCTCCCCTCGATCTCCGTGAGCTGGATCACAGCGTCGCCATTCTTGCACAGATCACACACCATTTAGACAACCACCTCGTCTACTGCGGTACGACTCAGCTGACCGCCCTCGAGAAGCAGCACTTTGTTGGCGCGCGCTGCGAGGGAGCGGTTATGAGTAACGACGACCATCCCGATCTCGAGGTCATTGACGACCTCGCTCAACAATTCGTGCAGATTCTCCGCGTTCGAGCGGTCCAGATTTCCCGACGGCTCGTCCGCGAGAACGATTTGCGGATCCATCGCCAGCGCGCGCGCAACCGCGGTGCGCTGCTGCTCACCGCCGGAAAGCTCTCCGGGACGGTGCGACATTCTGGCACTGAGCCCGACACGGGCGAGCAGCTCAGCCGCGCGCCCTCGAGCGGACTCCTCCGACCGACCGGCGATTCTTAGCGGCATCATCACATTCTCGAGTGCCGAAAACTCACGGAGCAGGTGATGAAACTGGAACACGAATCCAACGGTCCGGTTCCGTAGCTCTCCGAGTTCCATCTCGTCCCGCCCATGAATCGGCTCACCGCCGATTACAACATAGCCCCGCGTCGGCCTGTCGAGTGCTCCCAGGACGTGCATAAGAGTGCTCTTCCCCGCCCCGCTCGCGCCGACAATGGCAATCATCTCGCCCCTCTGCACGGAGAGATTCACGCCGTTCAGAACGTGGAGGGCGTTTCCATCACCTCCCACATAGGTCTTGTAGACGTCGTGGGCTTCGAGTACGGTCATCGTCATTCGTGCCTGATCGCCTCGATCGGAAAGAGTCTCGATGCCTGCACTGATGGATACACCGTAGCGATCGCCGCGATCGCAATGCTCGCCAGGACAATCCACATCACGTCCATCGGCTGCGTCGACACCGGCAGGTGGTCGATGAAGTAGACCTGCGGATCGAGCTTGATGAACTGATACTTGTCGAGCGCCAGCGCCGCACCAAATCCAAGCAGCAGCCCGAACAGTGTGCCGACGACTCCGATCACGAGTCCCTGCGCGAAGAAAATCCGCCGGATCGATCGCGCCGGCATTCCCATGGCCTTCAGAATTCCAATCTCCTTCGTCTTGTCGGCGACAACCATCGTGAGGGTGCTCACGATGTTGAACGCCGCAACGAGAACAATGAGAAGGAGTATGACACCCATTCCGAGCTTCTCGAGCTTGAGAGCCTGGAACAGCGAATGATTCTGCTCTTCCCAATCCACACTGCGGTAGGGCCAGCCAAGCGCGCCGACGACGCGCGATGCGACCGTCGCCGCCTGCCAGCGATCCTTCGTTTTCACCTCGATGCCGGTAACCCCGTCACCGAGTCCGGCAAGATTCTGCGCCTTGTCCAGCGCGATGAAGGCGTACGCGTTGTCGTACTCGTACATTCCTGTCGAGACAATTCCCGTGACTTCGAACCGTTCAACTCGCGGTACAAAGCCGCCGGTCACGGGGTTCATCTTGCCCCCGCCTGCAGACAGCAGATTGATGCTGTCGCCCGGCCATTTGTTGAAGCGCGACGCCAGCAGCTTCCCCAGAACAACGCCGCGCTGCTGGCCATCTGTGCTCGCAAACCGGAAGTCTCCGGATATCGCGTGAGAGCGAATGGTCGTGACGTCCGGCACGCCGCGCCCCTGCGGCAGAAGCCCTACGACATAAACGCCGCCGGCGTAGTCGTGCCCCGCCGTCATCAGAGCTTCCGTAAGTACGAACGGCGCGGCGGTGACGACACCGGGCTGCTTGCGGACCTTCTCCAACACCTTGGGCCAATCGGTGATTTTCAGATCCTCACCGTAACTGAGCACACGGATGTCGGGACTTCCAACGAGGATCTTTTCGCGGAGGTCGTGTTGCAATCCGTTCATCACGCCGATGATCACTATGAGCGCGCTGACTCCCACCAGCACGCCGCCAATCGCGATAATGCTTATGAGGGACAACAGCTTCGATCCGCGTCGACTCCGCAGATATCTCCACGCGATCTGTAGCTCCAGCCTGGTCACTCTGGTCTCATCGTCGGAAAAAGAATCACGTCGCGGATGTTGGTCGCACCCGAGAGATACATGAAGAGCCTGTCTATTCCTATGCCTACACCGCCCATCGGCGGCATGCCGTATTCCATCGCGCGCAAGTAGTCTTCATCCACACTCGAAGCTTCCTCGTCGCCCGCCGCCTTTAGTTTTGCCTGCGCCTCGAAACGGCGTCGCTGGTCGAGCGGATCGTTCAGTTCGCTGAATGCGTTTGCCATCTCTTTCCCGTTCGCGAATAGCTCGAAGCGCTCGGTAAGGGCGGGATTGCCGCGCTTCGGCTTTGCAAGCGGTGACAACTCCACCGGGTAGTCGACGACGAACGTCGGCTCCTGCAGCTTCGACTCTACCAGCGCCTGGAACATCTCGTCCATCACTTTCGGTCGACTCAGAGACTCCGGTTTCTCCACGCCTACGCGTTGCGCCAGAGAACGAAGTGCGGCGTCAGTCAAGGATGCAACGTCAACTCCCGCCGCTGCGTTTAGTGAGGGAACCCACTCGACCCGCTTGAACGGCCTTTTGAACCGAGGAACGTTCGCGGCCAGCTCCGGCACCGAGCGTACTGCTTCGGCCGTCTTCTCGAGCAGAAGCTCGACGACATCCATCATCGCCGTATAGTCCGCGTACGCCTGATAGAACTCGAGCATTGTGAACTCGGGGTTGTGCGTGCGATCAATTCCCTCATTACGGAAATCGTGCCCGATCTCGTACACCCGCTCCAGCCCGCCGACCACCAATCGCTTCAGATAGAGCTCGTCCGCGATGCGCAGGTACAACGGCATGTCGAGCGCGTTGTGCAGCGTCGTGAATGGGCGCGCCGCGGCTCCGCCATAGAGGGGCTGAAGAATTGGCGTTTCTACCTCGAGAAAATCTCGCTGATCGAGAAAACTCCTGATCGACGTGATCATCCGCGACCTCGCTACAAAGAGCGCACGTACCTCAGGATGAACCGCGAGATCCGCGTATCGTTGCCGGTACCGTTGCTCTGGATCAGTGAAACCGGAGTGTCGAACGACCTGGCCGTTGACCTCTTCTTCTTTTCCGAATGGCAGCGGACGAAGGGACTTCGCCAACAGCTCCACTCGATCTACGCGAACCGTTACTTCTCCGGTGCGGGTGCGAAAGAGCGGCCCGTGCACGCCGATGATGTCGCCGAGATCGAAATGAGTGAGCTGTGCGTAGCTCTCATCGCCCAAATGGTCCTTCTTGAAGTAGAGCTGGATCTTTCCCGTTGAATCGGCGAGGTGCGCGAAGGTCGTCTTTCCGTGCGATCTCCAGGCGACGATGCGGCCGGCGAGACTCACCGGCGGTCCCTCTTCAGCTGGACCGAGAAGCGTCTGCGCCTGCGCCGCAGACTGCTGTCTGTCGAACGCGTACGCGTATGACACTACCCCGGCGGCCTCGAGGGCCTCGAGCTTCTCACGCCGCGCCTGGAGAACGAAGTTGAGCTCCTCGCTCACGCCGCCGCCGTCTTTGAGCCGCCGCCCAGCTTCAGATACGCCGATATGAAAGGATCGATGCCCCCATCCATGACTTTTTGGACGTCGGGAATCTTGAGCTCCGTCCTGTGATCGTTCACCATCGTATACGGTTGAAAAACGTAGCTTCTGATCTGACTGCCGAAGCTCACGTCGGATTTCGTCGCATCGAGCTC
>JAXDME010000024.1:0-10172 GCA_034666285.1 Gemmatimonadaceae bacterium
TCGCCGCGCGTGAGCGAGAGGTATGCGGTCTCGACACGTCGCCCGCGCGCAAGCCAGGCGATCAGCTGGGTGTCTTCATCGTCGGGATGCGCGGCAATCCACAGAACGCGCATCCGCTCCGGGGGATGCTGCGCCCTAATGCTCGCGGCGGAGGGAAGTCCCTGGCCGCTTGCGGCATGGGGCATCAGCATGGCCAGGCCCAGGACAGCAAATGTTGCCACGACCCCACGTGCGTACGTCGTGAGCTTCCGGCGCCGCACTTTCCTCATCGTTATCGGAGAATCGAGGTTCAGGATTTGAGCGCCATGCCGCGACGTTTTGCGCCCATTGCCTGCTGCACCGGCGCATTCACTTCCGTGATGATGCGCTCCTGCTCCTTCTTGTGCACCTCGGCGTATCCCTCCGCCGGGCTCGCGCGATCGGGACGACCGACGTATCGGGTTGGTAGCGCGTTGCCCGTCGACATCCTCAGTCGCGGCGCGACGTATTGCCACGCACCCTGATTCTTCGGCTCTTCCTGAGCCCAGATGACTTCCTCGATCGCCGGATAAAGGTCGACGATCTGCGCGACCTGACTGCCCGGCCACGGATAAAGCTCCTCGATCCTCACTATCGCAACGTGCGGAGCCCGCTTCGCTGCGAGATCGTAGTAGATCTTCCCCGTGCAGAACACGAGTCGCGTCACCGCCGCGCGCGACTGCGATGCCACGGAATCGTCTATGACCGCCCGGAATTGTCCGCTGGTCAACTCGCTGAGTTTGGACGCCGCCTCCGGCATCCGCAGCAGACTCTTCGGTTGCATCAGAATCAGCGGGCGACGCTCGATCAGCGCCGCCTGCCGTCTCAGAATGTGGAAGTACTGCGCCGGCGTCGAAGGATATGCGACGCGCTGATTCCCCTCCGCGCAGAGTTGGAGAAACCTCTCCAGGCGCGCGCTCGAGTGCTCGGGTCCCTGCCCTTCGTACCCATGCGGCAGCAGCAGCACTACCGATGAATCCTGCCCCCACTTGGCGCGATCAGCGGCGATGAACTGGTCGATTATCGGCTGCGCGACATTTACGAAATCCCCGTACTGCGCTTCCCACAACACCAGCGTGTCCTCTGCGGCCGTACTGTAGCCGTACTCGAATCCGAGCACAGCCATTTCAGATAGCGGACTGTTGTAAATCTCGAACCGGCCATGATTCGCTCCCTCCGCGACGTGCGCGAGAGGAACGTAGACCTCGCCGGAATCGGCATCGTGCAGCACCGCCTGGCGATGCGAGAACGTCGCGCGCTCCGCATCCTGGCCCGTGAGACGGATCGACGTTCCGTCCGTGAGAAGCGATGCAAACGCGAGCGCCTCCGCGTGTCCCCAGTCTATTCCGCCGGCATCACCCATCGCATCAGCGCGCCGTGCAAGTGTCTTCGCCAGCCGCGGGTTGGGCTTCAGCGTCGACGGCCACTTGAGCAAACGCTCATTGAGCGCACGCAGAAGATCGGCACCGACTCCGGTATCCGCGCTCGCGGCCGAAAGATCCGCCTCGCCTTCCTTCGGAGCACGATGCTCGGGGGGATGGATCTCTCCGCTTTTCATCGCCGTCTGGATACGGTCGAAGTTGGCCGCCGCATCCGCATCGAGCTTGTTCACTTCAGCGTCGGTGACCAGTCCCTCGGCAATCAGACGACTGCCCCACACCTCGCGCGGAGAAGGATGAGAGCGAATTCTCTTGTACAGCTCGGGCTGAGTGAACGACGGCTCGTCGGTCTCGTTGTGTCCGTGACGCCGATAGCCAACGACATCGATGAGGAAGTCTTTTCCGAACTTTGCGCGATACTCTATTCCGAGCCGCGTCACATGAACGCACGACTCCGCATCATCGGCGTTGACGTGAATGATCGGCACCTCGAATCCCTTGGCGAGATCGCTGGCATAGTGCGTGGAGCGCCCATCGATGGGGTCCGTCGTGAATCCGACCTGGTTGTTGACGATGACGTGAAGCGTACCACCCGTGCGGAACCCCTCGAGTCCGGAAAGGTTGAACGTCTCCGCCACAACTCCTTCGCCGGGGAACGCTGCATCGCCATGGACACATACGGGAAGAACCGCCGATTCGTCTCTCGTTCCCCCGCCAGCCAGAACCTGCCGCGCGCGCGCGACTCCTTCGAGCACCGGGTTCACGACCTCCAGGTGGCTCGGGTTGGGAATCAGGACTATATCGACTTCAGCGCCATTTGCGGTCTGTCTCGTTCCGCGCGCGCCGAGGTGGTATTTCACATCTCCGGTTTCACTCACCGCGTTGGTCGCCGCGTGCTTGCCTTCGAATTCCTCGAAGATCGTCGCGTACGGCTTTCCAAGAGTGTGGGCCAGAACGTTGATACGCCCGCGGTGGGCCATCGCCAGGTCGATCTCACGAGTACCGTGGGTCGCTGCAGCCTCGATCGCGACGTCGAGCATCGGAACGAGAATGTCCCCGCCCTCGATCGAGAATCGCTTGTACCCCTGATATGCGCGGCCGAGGAAGCGCTCGAGACCGTCGACTTCGGTGAGGCGCTGCAATACCGCGCGCTTGTCCTGTTCGCTGAGCGGGGCATTGAGACGTCCACTCTCGATCTCCTCTCGCAGCCATTCTCGTTCATCGACTTTGCCGAGGTGCGCGATCTCGAAGCCGATTCGCGAAGAGTAAAGCTCCCGGAGGCGAGCGACTACGTCTGCCGCCGTTCCTCCTTCCCCGCCAAGAGCCTCGGCCGGAATTTTCTGCAGGTCCTGCTCATTGAGGCCGTGGAATTCCGGCGTGAGCTCGGGGGTTCCGCCAGGCGGCGTGCCGAGAGGATCGAGTGGAACAGCGAGATGGCCGAAATTGCGGATGGCATCGACGAGCTTCGCGGCGGCTGCAACTTTTCTGAGAAGGTCGGGATCGACACGCGCGGATGTCGGAGCCTCGCCTGTAGTAGGTGGCAGGGTGCCACTAAGGCTTTCCGCAAACCGGAAGAATTGTCGCCACGATTCGTCTACCGACGCAGGGTCGCGCCGATACGCCTCGTATGCTTCGCTTATGTATCCGTCATTGAAGACGCCCGTTATCGGGTCGGAGCTCATGACTCTAAATTTAACCGCGCTCTGCTGTCCTTGGCGCTGTAGTTACGGGCTGCGGGAGGGTGTATTTCGAGCGGGTCGCGGCCGCGTGGAGAATCTTTAGCGCCGGCCCGGTGTCCAGTGTCGGCAGATAGAGAAACCCCGCAATCCCATTGATGTCCAGCAGGTGCAGCTCCTGGGAGTGGCGTGTCAGGCTCACCGCGATCACCGGGATATTTGAGAGAAGCTCGTCCCGCTCCCATTTCTCGAGAGGAATTGTCGCCAGGAGGTCGTAGTCACAGATGACCACGTCGGGAGAAGTGCCTCGCGCAACCTCGACCGCTGCTTCGAGTCCGACGGCTTCGCTGGTGGCGACGCCCATGCGAGCAAAATAGCGCGCGATGTGCTCGCTCAAAAAGCAATGGCGCGCAATGCACAGTGCGCGAAGGGGAGCGGACTCTCCAGGGGGAGCCGCTTGAACTGTTTCAACAGCCATGGCCGTTGATCGTAAGGCACCGCGCGCCGGAACACAAGCAGAGCCGGAATGAAAGATTGTGACAGCCAAGAAAAAGCCCCCGCGCTTATATGCAAGCGCGGGGGCTTTCCGAAGCTCGAGCGGGCGGCTCTTACTTCTTCGTCTTGTCGACGTTGTTGCCGATGATGCCGCCGAGGATCGCTCCGGCTGCGCCACCGACGATCGCGCCTTTGACACCATGACCCGTGACCGCTCCGATCACAGCACCAGCGCCTGCGCCAATCGCGGCGTCACGCTTGGTGTGCTTGACGACTACTGGTGCGGGAGCAGGAGCACTGTAGACCGGCGCAGACGAATACGTTCCGCCGGACGACGAGCTCCGACGCGTTGTGGTCGTGCGACGAACGGGTGCCCGGTATACGGTGCGGGGCGCGGTCGTCGTGTTGCTGCTCCTCAGAGCTGCCGGTGCCGTCGTCGCTCCAGCGCGCTCAGCGGCCGTGATGCTGTCGAGCGGAGTGTAAGGCCGGCTCGCTGCAGCAGTCGAGAGATCTGAATTCAAAGCGCTATCCGCGGCGGTTTTGGTGTCGCCCTTCGAGCAAGCGAACGCGAGGGCCGCGGCCGGAAGAATTAGTAACTTTTTGAACATTTTAAAGCCTCCAGTATTGACCCCCGCATCAGGCGACGGTACTACCATAGAGGGCAGACACTGTGCCAAAACGTACGGTTGACTTAAGCCGCCGTAGCGGCGGATAACGCTGGAGGGGGCGCCATCACGTCCTCTAGAGAGGCCGGTAGGGTGAGACGAAAGGCGCTGCCCTGGCCGGGCGTCGAGCACACGGTCAATGAGCCATCCAGCAGCTGCGCCAGGCGCCTCGAGATGGGAAGCCCCAAACCCGTACCTGGCTGCTTCGATTCAGATACCTGGACGAACTCCTCGAAGATGCGCGTTATGTCTTCCTTCGCGATCCCGACGCCCTCGTCCTGTACTTCTATCTCTACACCCTTGTCGTCGCATTGTTTGCACACGACGCGGATGGGTTTCCCTTCGCCGAATTTGATCGCGTTCGACAGCAGATTGAGCAGAATCTGCCTCACTCGGCGTGGATCGCTGACGATGTTGAAGCCCTCGCCTTCCATGACAAGGGAAAGTGTTGAGCCATACTCGTCTGCCAACGGGCGCACGGTGACGAATAGGTCCTCGATGAGCGCCGGGAACATCACGGGCTGCAGCGAGAGCTCGATCTTTCCCGCTTCGATCTTGGACAAGTCGAGCACATCGTTCACCAGCTCGAGCAGATGCCTCGCCGCCTTGAGGGTGCGCTGCAAACCCTCCTTCTGTTTCGCGTTGAGCGGACCGTAGATGTTGTCGAGCATCAGCGTGCTGTAGCCGATCACCGCGTTGATCGGTGTCCGCAGCTCGTGACTCATGGACGCGTAAAACCTGTTGCGGGCGCCCATCGCCTGCTCGAGCGCGATCTGGCGCCGGTGCAATTCATCGTTCATCTGCGACAGCTTGGCCGCCGACCGCGCCTCGGCTTCCAGCAGGGACGTACGATGCTCCAGCTCCAGCTCACGCTTTTGACTTTCACGCAACAGATCGGCCTGCCTCTGGATCTCTGCCTGCTTGAGATAGAGATCCACGAAAACAGCCACCTTCGATCTGAGGATGTCCGGATTGAACGGCTTGAACACGTAGTCCACGGCGCCCATGGAATATCCTTTGAACACGTACGCGTCTTCCTTGCTGATCGCGCTCAGGAAGATGATCGGGATGGTTCGCGATCTCTCGCGCGACTTGATGATCTCCGCTACCTCGAACCCGTTCATCCCCGGCATCTGCACATCGAGCAGAATCACGGCGAAATCATCTGCGAGGACCTGCTTGAGCGCTTCCGGACCGGAGTTCGCGCGAAGCATGGTCTGACCAAGGGGCTCGAGAATCGCCTCGAGCGCGAGAAGGTTCTCGGGCCGGTCGTCGACGAGAAGGAGATTCACACGCTCGCTCATACCGCTTTCCGCACTCCAGCCACCGCCCGGTCCTGACTGAGAGCGATGAGTCTTGGCGCCAACGCGTCAAGGGGAAGTACTTCCGCGGTCGGAACTGCTTTTAATGCGGCAGCCGGCATGATCGGAATTTCAGCAGTCTTTGGATCCTGCACCAGTGCGCGTCCGCCTCGCTTTACGATGTGCGAAAGACCGCGCGAGCCATCCTCGTTCGCTCCAGTGAGTACGACTCCAATCGCGCCGGATCCGTAAGTGTCAGCCGCCGAGTTGAGCATCACGTCGATCGACGGTCTGCTGAATCGAACCGGCTCCTCGACGCTCAAGGACAGGTAACCCGCATCGATCAGGACGTGATAGTTCGCCGGCGCGATGTGGACGGTGCCGGGCTCGAGCGGCTCCTTGTCCTCTATCTCGCATACTCTCATGTCAGTCGCGTCCTGAAGCAGCTCCGACAGAAGCCGGTCGGAATCCTTGCCCCGATGCTGCACGACTACGACGGGCAAGCTGAAGTCCGCCGGCAAGCCGCCCAGCAGCTTTGTCATCGCGGCGAGGCCTCCCCATGACGTTCCGATTCCGACGACCGAGTACGTCATCTACCTCACCTTCCGGAAGATTTTTTCCGGCGGCGCAATCTGCTGGTAACAGTCCTCGTGGGCCATGAAGCGGAGCGTCTCCTTGCTTCCCAGAACCAGGACGCCGAACATTGCGAGACTGTCGTAGAAGAGACTGTGAACCTTGGACTGCAACGTCTTGTCGAAGTAGATCAGCACGTTACGACAGAGGATAACGTTGAACTCGCTGAACGAGCGATCTGTCACGAGATTGTGCTGCGAGAAGACGACGTTTTTCGTCAGCGACTGATCGAACAGCGCTCCCCCGTATTTAGCCGTGTAATATTCGGAGAACGATCTGTTCCCACCGGCGCGGATGTAGTTGTCAGTGTATTCCTGCATCCGCTCCAGCGGAAAAATCCCCGCTTTGGCCCTCTGGAGAACCACCTCGTTGATGTCGGTCGCGTAAATGCGCGAGCGATCGTAGAGGCCTTCCTCGCGCAGCAGAATCGCCATCGAGTAGACCTCTTCTCCGGTCGAACATCCCGCGTGCCAAATTCGGATGAATGGATAGGTTCTCAGGAGAGGAACCACGTGCTCACGGAAAGTCTGGTAGAACCCCGGGTCCCGGAACATCGCGGTCACGTTGATGGAGAGATCGAGCAGAAGCTTCTCCATCATCTCGGGCTCGTGCAGAACGCGCTCCTGCAGCGCGCTCACGCTGGAGAGACCCTCTTCCTCGATACGCTTCCAAAGCCTGCGTCGGATCGAAGCATATGCGTAGGCGCGGAAATCAAATCCGTACTGACGGAAGATTCCCTCCAGCAGCAGCTCGATCTCGATTCTCTCGAGATCGGGCTTGAATGACTGCCGGTCGGCGTCCGGGTTCGGTACTACCGCTACCGGTACAGCCACACGCGCAACAGAGACAGCAGCTGGTCGGTATCGACCGGCTTGGTGATGTAGTCGGACGCCCCAGCCGCTATGCACTTCTCACGATCGCCTTTCATCGCCTTCGCGGTGAGCGCGATGATCGGCAGTGCCTTAAACTGATCCATCGCCCGTATTGCTCTTGTCGTCTCGTAGCCATCCATCTCGGGCATCATGACGTCCATCAGCACGACATCGACGTTGGAATCCTTCTTCAGCTGCTCGAGGGCCTGTTTGCCGTTCTCGGCGAAGCGGACAAACATTCCGTGATCCTCCAGCATGCTCGTCAGCGAGAAAATGTTTCTTACGTCATCGTCGACTACGAGCACGTTCTTGCCGGCCACCACGGAATCCGCGTCGTGTAGATGCTCGAGCATTTTCCGTTTGCCTTCCGGCAGCCTTGCTTCTATGCGGTGCAGGAACAGAGCGGTCTCGTCGAGCAGCCGCTCTGGAGACTTCACGTCCTTCACGATGATCGTCTCCGCATACTTCTTGATCTTCGTCTCGTCCTCGGGGCTCAGATCCCTGCCCGTATAGATGATGATCGGCAGATCGTGGTTCTCCGGATCCGACTTCACCTTCTCGAGGAGGTCGAAGCCGCTCATCCCACCGTTCTTGAGGCCGAGGTCGAGGACCATGCAGTCGAAGTGCTTCTCCTGCAGTTTGTTCCTCGCTTCTTCCGCGGACCCCACGGCCGTGATATCGACATCATCGTGGGCGATGAGCTCGACGATGCTCTGCCGCTGCGCCTCGTTGTCCTCGACGACAAGCAGGTTTTTCGGTACAGTGTCGATGAACGAGGAGATTCTGCCGAACGCAGCGTCGAGTGCTTCCTTGCTCACCGGTTTGGCCAGGAAGGCGATGGCACCTGCCTTCAGACCTTCGCGCTTCTCCTCCATGCCCGAGATGATGTGCACGGGAACGTGCCTCGTCTCCGGATCCCGCTTCAGCCGGTCGAGCACCTCGAGTCCATCCATTCCCGGCATGTCGATGTCGAGAGTAATCGCATCGGGCCGGATCTCGCGCGCGGCTTTGAGACCTGCCTCACCATCGAGCTCGACTACCGCCTTGTAGCCCTTGTCGCGCGCCATATCGAGCAGAACCTTCGCGAAGTTCTGGTCGTTTTCGATGACAAGCACCGTACGGTCGCCTTCCTCGATCTGTTCCCGGTCGTCGGCGATTATCGTCTGCGGAACCGCACGGCGCTCCGGATGATCCTGCAGGGCGTTGCCCGAGGGTCTCCGACGCTGGTCGCGAGGCGCTGGTCGCTGCCGCGGTAATTGAGCCGGTATCGATTGCGCGTTCATCTCCCGCTGCCGGCCGGAAGACACGTAGCTGCTGGTGTCGTAGGTATCGCGGTCGGGACCGTCCTGTCGGGCGATGTAGCGCGAGGGGAGGAAGAGCGTAAACGTGCTGCCCTGACCTTCGGCACTCTCAACACGTATTTCGCCGCCCAGCAGACGAGCAATCTCGCGACTGATGGAAAGACCGAGGCCCGTTCCCCCGTACTTACGACTGGTTGTTCCGTCTGCCTGCTGGAACGCCTCGAAGATCAGCCGCTGCTTGTCTCTCGGAATCCCAATGCCTGTGTCGGCCACTGCAAACGCGATGACTTCTGACGCGGCTTCGAGCGTTGGGTTCTGGAAGCGTCTTCCCTTGTCTGCGCGGCGAATGGTAAGTGTGACGTCTCCTTGCTGCGTGAACTTGAAGGAGTTGGACAACAGATTCTTGAGGACCTGCTGCAGGCGTCCACCGTCAGTGTTGAGCGACTGGGGGAGATCCGCGTTCAGCTCCACGCGGAAATCGAGGCCTTTCTGCTCGGCCAGCGCTGAGAAGCTGCGCTCGACGAAATCCTTGACCTCCGTCAACCTGACGTCGGTCGGGTTTACATCCATCTTGCCTGCCTCGACCTTCGACAAGTCGAGAACGTCGTTGATGAGATTGAGCAGATCGCTGCCAGAGGTGAGAATCGTCTGAGCGAATTCCACCTGCTTCGCGGTAAGGTTGCCGTCCTTGTTCTCGCTGAGCAGGCGCGCGAGGATGAGAAGACTGTTGAGCGGAGTCCTCAGCTCGTGCGACATGTTCGCCAGGAACTCCGACTTGTACTTGGAGCTGAGCGCGAGCTGCTCTGCCTTCTCTTCGAGAGCGAGTCTCGCCGCCTCCACTTCCTCATTCTTTGACTCGACCTTCCGATTCTGCTCGGCGAGAAGAGAAGCCTTCTCTTCGAGCTCCTCGTTGACCTGCTGCAGCTCTTCCTGCTGGTCTTTGAGCAGCTCCTCGGACGTACGCAGTGTCGTCGCCTGCGCTTCCAGCTCGGCGTTCGATTTCTTGAGCTCTTCCTGCTGCGTGCGAAGCTCTTCCGACTGACTCTGCAGCTCGAGCGTCAGGCTCTGCGACTGCTCCAACAGCTCCGCCGTCCTCATGTTGGCCGAGATCATGTTGATCACGACGCCAATGCTATCGGCGAGCTGGTCGAGGAAGAGCTGGTGGATCTGGCTGAACGGCAGGAACGAAGCTAGTTCGATGACTGCCTTCACCTGTCCTTCGAACAGAACCGGCAGCACCAGGATGTTGCGCGGCGGCGCTTCGCCAAGACCCGATGTGATCCGGATGTAATCATCGGGAACATTGGTAAGCAGGATCGGCTTCTTCTCGAGCGCTGCCTGGCCGACGAGTCCTTCGCCGAGGTAGAACCGGTTGCCGACGTGCTTGCGCTCTTTGTATGCGTAGCTCGCGATCAGCTTGAGAACCGGTGTGTGGTTCTCCTCTTCCATGATGTAGAACGTGCCGTGGTGCGCGGAGACGAGCGGCGTCAGCTCCGACATTATGAGCTTCGACACAGCCTCGAGATCCTTCTGGCCCTGCATCATGTTCGAGAACTTCGCGAGGTTGGTCTTCAGCCAATCCTGCTCTGTGTTCTTCTCGGTCGTGGTCTTCAGGTTCGCGATCATCTGGTTCAGGTTGTTCTTCAGCTCGTCCAGCTCTCCCTGAGCCTCCACCGCGATCTGCCTGCTCAGATCACCGCGCGTTACGGCGGTCGCGACATCCGCGATCGCGCGCACCTGCAGTGTCAGACTGTTGGCCATCGCGTTCACGTTGTCAGTGAGCGCTCTCCATGTTCCGGCTGCGCCTGGGACTTCTGCCTGCCCGCCGAGTT
>JAXDME010000025.1:0-8048 GCA_034666285.1 Gemmatimonadaceae bacterium
AAAGTAATCGGAATCGATCTCGGTACCACCAACTCTGTTGTAGCGGTGATGGAGGGCGGAGACCCCGTCGTCATCCCCAATGCGGAAGGTGGCCGGACCACGCCCTCGGTCGTTGGCTTCACCAAAGACGGCGAACGGCTCGTTGGTCAGATCGCCAAGAGGCAGGCAGTAACGAACCCGCAGAACACCGTCTTCTCGATAAAGCGGTTCATGGGGCGCAAGATCTCGGAAGTCACCGAAGAGACCAAACGCGTTCCATATAAAGTCGTCGCTGGTCCAAACGATGTCGCGATGGTCGAGGTCCAGGGCAAGCGCTACTCTCCGCCTGAGATCTCCGCGATGATCCTCCAGAAAATGAAGCAGACCGCTGAAGACTACCTCGGCTACAAAGTCGAGAAGGCGGTCATCACCGTGCCTGCCTACTTCAACGACTCGCAGAGACAGGCTACGAAGGACGCGGGCAAGATCGCTGGCCTCGACGTGCTCCGCATCATCAACGAGCCGACGGCCGCAGCGCTCGCGTACGGTCTCGACAAGAAGAAGGATGAGAAGGTCGCGGTCTTTGATCTCGGCGGCGGTACCTATGACATCTCGGTTCTCGAGCTCTACGATGTCGAAGGATCACGTCAGTTCGAGGTGAAGTCCACGAACGGCGACACCCACCTTGGCGGCGACGACTTCGACCAGCGTGTCATCGATTGGCTGGTAACCGAATTCAAGCGTGACCAGGCGATCGATCTCTCCAAGGACCCGATGGCGCTCCAGCGCCTGAAGGAAGCCGGTGAAAAGGCGAAGATGGAATTGTCCACTACCCAGACCACGGACATCAACCTCCCGTTCATCACCGCCGATCAGAGTGGCCCCAAGCACCTCAACTACTCGCTCACGAGAGCGAAGTTCGAGCAGCTCGTGGACGACCTGATCCAGCGGACGATTCCACCGATGGAGCAGGCTCTCAAGGACGCGGGTATCAAGCCGAACGAAATCGACGAGGTTCTCCTCGTTGGTGGCTCGACGCGCATTCCGAAGATCCAGGAAATCGTCAAGAAGTTCTTCGGCAAGGATCCGAACAAGGGTGTGAACCCGGACGAAGTCGTGGCGATCGGCGCGGCGGTACAGGGCGCGGTCCTCACCGGCGAGCAGAAGGACGTTCTGCTGCTCGACGTCACTCCGCTCTCACTCGGCATTGAGACGTTGGGTGGAGTCACCACCGTTCTCATCCCACGCAACACCACGATCCCGACCAAGAAGAGCGAGACCTTCTCGACGGCTGACGACAACCAGACGACGGTGGAGATCCACGTTCTTCAAGGCGAGCGCGAGCTGGCGACATACAACAAGACCATCGGGAAATTCCAGCTCACCGGAATTCCGCCCGCACCCCGAGGCATGCCGCAGGTCGAGGTGACGTTCGATATCGATGCGAACGGAATCCTCCACGTAACGGCGAAAGACAAGGCCACAGGCAAGGAGCAGAAGATTCGCATCGAAGCTTCGAGCGGACTCTCCGACGCCGAAATCGATCGCATGGTCAAGGACGCGGAGAAGAACGCGGCCGAGGACAAGAAAGCGAGAGAAGCAATCGACGCGAGAAACCGCCTCGATTCGATGACTTACGAAGTCGAGAAGAACGTGAAAGAGTGGGGCGACAAGGTCACTCCCGATACTAAGGCAAAGATCGATGGCGCGATCGAGCGTGCACGCAAAGCGCTCCGTGGCGACGATATGAATGAAATTCGTGCCGCGCAGGAAGAGCTGACAAAGGTGTTCAGCGAGGCCGGCCAGGCATTCTACCAGCAGCAGGGTCAGGACGCTCAACCCGAGGCCGGTCAGGCTGCAGGGGCAACGGCGGGCGCGGAGGCCAGTCCCAAGCCGGCTGACGACGTGGTCGAGGCAGACTACGAGATCGTGGACGAAAAGAAGTAAGGCTCAACGCTTCGAACAAGAAGGCCCGACTGAAGACAGTCGGGCCTTTTTGTTTGTCCGCTAAGTCCCGGGCTAGCGAGGCGTGTTGACGCTCCAGTCGGCGATGTTGGCCCACCACGCATCCGGCCGGAGACCCACGGCGTGGATACGCCTGCTGACCCCGCGCGCGTTACGAACCTCGTAGAGCCACATGGCGGGAGCATCGTCTGTGAGAGTGCGATACGCTCGCCGGTACAGGGCAGCGCTTTGCGCCGGATTCATTTCTCTCACGGCCGTGTCGATCACGGCGTCGAAGCTGGGGCTGCTATATGATGTAGCGTTATAGCCGCCTCTCCTGATTTCCGAGCTCGCCCACTCTTCTCTCACCGAAGATGGCGTCGGATCTATGTGCCACGCGTTGAGCAGCGACTCGAATTTCCTGGAATCTATGCGGGCCCCGAAGGCGTTCGCCTCCAGCGGCTCGATGCGCACATTCGCGCCGGCCTTTCGCCACTGCTCCTGGAGCAGCACCGCGAACTTCATTCGAATCGAGCTCGAGCTGGGCACCATAAGCGAAAATGCGAGGGGCTTCCCGCCTCGAGTCCGAATCCCATCGGCCCCACGCTTCCAGCCCAACGAATCGAGCGTCCGTGAAGCCTGCGCGGGATCGTACGCAAGACCGATTGTCGTATCGCTGGTCGCCATAATCCGCGTCGCTGGACCGTGAGCTACCATCCCGAGCGAGTCGAATATGCTTCGCACAAGCGCTGCACGGTCGACAGCCATTACCAGGGCCCGGCGAGTCTCTCTATCACCGAGGATCGGATGCGGAGCGGAGTTGGTGGTGTTGCGCAGGTTGAACGCGACATATCCGTAATCGAGGCTACCCGCCGACACGACTACGTCTGCGCCCTTCGCTTTGACCTGTGGCACGAGCTCGGGCTTCACGACGTCGAGAAAATCGGCGCCCCCGCCTAGAAATCTCACAGCAGCCGCCGGATAATCCGCGGAGACGAGCCAGATGACCCGATCCGCGTTGGGCCGTCCACGATAATTGGCGCTGTCCGCTTGCAGCACGACCCGAGCGCCACGCTCCCAGCTCGCGAAACGGAATCTGCCGCTTCCCACCGGTGAGCGAGCGAAGGCGCTCTCTCGTAATGCCGCGGGCGATGTCGTCTTCAGCAGGTGAGAAGGCAGGATTGCAACCGGGCTCGCAGCCTTGAAGAAGCCATCAGGCGTCCGCTGGTGGAACCACACTCGCGCGGTCAGCGAATCAACGACTGAAACTGAATCGATGTTGTCCAGGTTTCCAGCAAGCGGAGATGCGAGCGCGGTGTCTTTCACCAGTCCGAAAGTGTAGCGCACGTCTTCGGCGCTCACCGGGGCCCCGTCGTGCCATCGGGCGCGAGGGTTGATGTGGAATGCGATTGACATCGAGTCCGGTGCCCACGTCCAGTGGTCGGACAGGCGAGGCGTGAACCCCGCATCGCCGACCGTGTTGAGCGCAGGCCCGATATCCGCCAGGTTGTCGAAGATCTGATCTACGATCACCTTTCCCTGCACCGATAGCGTAAGCGGTGGAAGGAGAACGTCCGGATCAGCAGCGGTAGAGATGACGATCGTTCCGCCGATAGGTCCTTTGGCCGCGTTCGAGGAACGGCTGCCCTCGGGCGAGCAGGCAACGAAAACGGCAAGAATCAGCACTAATTCGGAGACCGGAGCCCTGCCGTTCATACGTGCACGTCCCTTCTTGAGATGTTGTCCATCGAGAAGACAGCGGTGTCCTGAGGAGTCGCGGTTGCCGGCCGAACGTCGGAAGAATCCGCCCAGCTCAAAAACGCTTCCAGAAGAACAGGATCGAATTGTCCGTGCGACGCCCGCATTTCCTGCGCGGCGCGCGCGTGCGACATGCTGTCGCGATAAGAGCGCGCCGTGGTCAAGGCGTCGTACACGTCTGCCACACAGAGTATTCGCGCGGCGAATGGGATCTCATCACCAGCCAATCCGTCCGGGTATCCTGTTCCGTCCCAACGCTCGTGGTGATTCCTGATGACAGCCCGCACGTCCCCCGGAAAATCGATATCCGCAACGAGTTCGAGTCCCGCTTCCGGATGGCGCTTCATCATCGCCCACTCCTCTCCAGTGAGAGGACCCGCCTTGTTCAGCACTTCGGTTGGCACGATGATCTTGCCTATGTCGTGGAGCAGTGCGCCCAGCCTGAACCAGAACAGGGATCGAGAATCCATGCCCATGCTGTCGGCGAGAACACAAGCGAAAAAAGCAACGCGTTCGCAGTGGCCCTGCGTGTAGTGGTCCTTGCTTTCGATTGAGTCTCCCCAGTGATGCGCCATCTCGAGGAACCGTGACTCGAGTGCGGCGTTGCGCCGCTCGACCTGGGCCACGCGATGTTGCGCCTTGAGGCGGGAGTACAGGGCGTGCGACTTGTTCAAATGGGCGAGCATGTCACGATGCCGCTTCTGCGTCCAATAGAGCTCGGCAAGTTGTTCCGCCACGTCTGCCTTGAGCAGCAGGTCCTCCCCTTCTTCCGCGCACTCCCCCGCCCGGCCGAGGAATTCCGCAGCCTTGACGTAATCCCCGCGCTCACGCGCGATGACACCGACGTGTCGGAAAACTTCGCCGCGCCACGACGGCGCGATCTCGCCGGTCAAGGCCAGCAAGGTGTCCACACGTTGCTGGGCCTCGTCGATGCGACCAGTCGCAATGCACAGCTGAACCTGGTTGAGCGCGACGTTCATCTCGTTCGGATGGTCCTGTTGTTCGCCGAATGCCTCTGCCGCCTCCGTGTAAGCAGCCTCAGCCTCATTGAGCTCACCGAGGTCGGTGTAGGCCAATCCTATGTTGTTGAGCACCTGGGCCGCGTGGTCGAGCATGCCGAGCGCTCGGTAACCCGCGAGGCTGCGCTGGAATGAATCCAGCGCACCCTGCACATCGCCCCGGATGCTGGCGACGGTGCCGAGGTTCTGATCGATCATAGCCATCGCTTCGGCATCCCTGATGGATTCCGCAGTGCCGCGCGCCTCTCTGTAAATAAGTTCCGCGCGGTCGAGATCACCGCTGGTCTGGTGGACGATGGCGACCACGTTGAGTGCCTGGGCGATCTTCGATGGAGAACCTGCCGCTGTCGCTGCCGCCACTGCAGCCTCGAGAACATCCATAGCCGCGCCGCGGTTCCCTTGCTCGAGATACACACGTCCGAGCCAGCGGAGCGCTGACAGGCGCGTTTGATCGTTTGCAAGCGGATCCCGCACGAGGTTCTCGTAGCACACGGCGGCATCGCTCCAGCGGCCTTCGCGTTCAGCCAGCTTGGCCTGGTCTACCAACGCCTTGATCTGCGGGGATTCCGATTCTCGGGACCCCGGTGTGGAGCGGAGCTTCACGACGACGCTAGAATGGTTCGGCGGACGGAGCCTTCGTCGCGAAGCTTTCTCGCGAGGGTTGGCCGCGAAATGCCGAGTATGCGCGCGGCCGCGCTCAGATTTCCGCCTGTGAGCCCTATGGTCGTATGGATCGCCTCGTCGATGATTGACTGAAGCGACTTTCCTTCCGATGGAATGCGGATGACGCCACCAGCGGGAGTCTCAACCAGAGGTATGAAGGAACGCCGCTGCAGTGAAAGGTGGTGCGGCTGAATGACGTCTCCAGTGCAAACGACGACTGCACGCTCGATGACGTTCTTGAGCTCGCGGATATTGCCGGGCCAGCGGTGTCTCTCCAGCGCGCTCAGCGAGTCCGCGGCAAGGTGCAGATTTTCCCGGCCCTCGGCTTCCGCGTGGCGCTTGACGAAATACAACGACAGCAGAGGAATGTCCCCATCGCGGTCGCGGAGAGGTGGCAGTTCCAGCCTCGCCACGTTCAGTCGGTAAAACAGATCGGCGCGGAATCGATTGTCGGCAACGGCCGTCTCCAGCGACGAATTCGTTCCGGCAACGATGCGTGCGCCAAGAGCGCGTTCCTCCGATCCACCGAGCCGGCGAAAGCGCCGATCCTCGACGACACGAAGAAGTTTCGCCTGCAGCTTGAGCGGAAGCTCCGCGACTTCGTCGAGGAATATCGTTCCTCCGCCGGCAACTTCGAACAGGCCGCGTTTGAGCGTACGCGCATCGGTGAACGCGCCCGGCTCGTGTCCGAACAGCTCGCTTTCCAGGAGAGTCTCGGGGATCGCGGCGCAGTTGATCGCCACGAAAGGCTCCGCCGCGCGCTGACTGGCGGCGTGGATCCCGCGTGCGAACAACTCCTTACCCGTACCCGTTTCGCCAACGAGCAAAACGGTGACGCTGCGACTTGTGGCTACCTGGGTCGCTAATGCGATCACTTCGCGGATTGCCGTGCTCTCACCGATAACGTGGGAGTCCCAGCGATCCGCCGACGCAAGCTGCGATCGGGCTGAAATAATGCACCGTTCCTTTGTCGCGCAGACGATGAGGTCGTCCGGGCGTGAACATGAGTTGCCGGTCAATTAGGAGTCCCTTTCGGTATTCCGGGGCTCTGCCTAGCAGACGAGGAAAAGGGGCTCCAAGTCACCGCCTTTTAAGGGGTTAGGCGGAGGGGAAAACCACGACTTGAGTTAGCCCGCGTCGGAAGGGGTTAGCTGACCGGGAGCGAAGCCAACAAGGCGTTGATTTCCGCCGCTTCATCGCGCGCGCCGACGTCCTCGAAGGACTCGGCGGCCTCCTTCCAGGCGAGCCGCGCTTCATCCGGGTTGCCCAAGGCCCGAGAGGTCTGGCCGAACTCGCGCAGCATTTCGGCCTGGAGCAACCTGTCTTCTAGGCCTTCGGCTTCGAAGATCGCGATTCTCAGCGTTGCAATGCTCGCGTCGTAGGCTCCCCGCTCCCTCTCAATTCTCGCACGACATTTCAAGGCGCCGGCAACCGTGAGGTGGTCGCCGCGGCTGCTGGCGCTCTCGAAAGATGTTCGGCATGCCTGCTCCGCCTCATCCAGTTTGCCGACCGCGACCCAGACTTCGGCAAGGTTGAGCGTGAGAACGCTCTCGACCAACGTATCGCCGCGCGATTTCGCGATGGCGAGCCCGCGCTCCAGTGTCTCGATTGCGCGCTGATAGTGTCCGAGCCTGGTATAGAGCATCCCGATGTTGTTCAGAACCCAGGAAACCGCCTCTTCGTCGTTGGCCCCATCGAACGAGCCGAGGCTGTGGGAGTACCGCGCCTCGGCGGCGGTAAGATTGCCGCGCATGTTGAGCAGCACTCCGAGATTCTGCTCTATCATGCTGAGAAGCCTGACATCTCCCACCTTTGCGGCGAGATCTGAAGCCAGCGCGTAGAGTCGCTCGCTTTCCGAGAGATTGCCGCGGCGCTGAGCGATTATCGCCAGACAGTTGTAGGCGGCGGCCTGGGCGTTGAGTGAGCCGCACGTGTCCGCGTGCACGAGACTCTGTTTGTAGCAGCGGTAGGCCAGCTCCGTCTCGCCTTGTTCACGATAGAGCGTGCCTTTCCACCTAAGAGTGTCGGCGAGGAGGAGCAGATCCGTCTCCTCGGCCAGCAGAGCGAGTGCGTCGTCGTAAAGCCGCACCGAACGTACGGCATCGCCGCGCTGCTCCGCTTCCCGTGCCAGGTTGACGAGACTCTGAGCGCGTCCGGATTCAGACTGCGTCATAGTACCGCCAGGCTGCAATTTTTTTCATGTCCAAGTCCTCGCCAGTAGAGGGTGGAGGCGAATGAAGAGCTGAATTGCGCTCAGCCGCCCACCAGCACCCAGACGTTGGAGATGAGTATGTAGCGCGAAAAGTGGTTGATGGTCCAGACATGCGATTCGGCTGCTCCGGCCGAGCCGAAATACGTAGTTGCAGCCTCGAGCTCCGAGGGTGACGCTGAATCATCGAGATCGATTGCATCGCGTCCCTCCGGCAGATATGCCGTGCGGACACCGTTACCAGCGTCAGTTCCATAGCCCGCGGTGTTCTGGAGACCTTGAATAGCCGTTACCGGCTTCAGGAACTGCAGACCGTGCGGCAGCATCTCGTACGCCACGTGCGATCCGGACTTGGCGACGATCGTTATCGTCGTTGGCGCCGAAAGCGCGCCGCTCGGAATGGTCATCGTAAAATCGGCGCCGGGAAGCGACAACGTGCCGCCGTCCGGACCGATGACTGCCGAAGCGCTCTGTTC
>JAXDME010000026.1:0-12260 GCA_034666285.1 Gemmatimonadaceae bacterium
ATCTCTCGCCGGAGTCCGAAAATGGGTGAGCTCGTTGTCATGCTGTAGAGCATTTGTCCTTCTCCTGTACTTGAGGTTTTATTGTGTGTTGGCTCCAGGAGAAAACGGCAACGGGTATACCAAAAAGTGTTTGTCATTTCGACAAACCCGCTTGTCAGTTTTGCGCAGTGGTCGGTCACAATTGCGCATGGGCTGGCCGGACTGCGGAGTCGACGGGGCCAAGACGAGGATATTTTGACAAGCGGCTAACTTGTTTAAAGAGTCCGATTTAGCTATAGTTCATAGCTGTACACGAACACCAAAAAGAAGAGACTCCGATGAAACCCGATATCCATCCTGTGTACGCTACGGCGACCGTAAAGTGCGCCTGCGGCAATACATACCAGACCCGCTCCACCCAGGCGGAGATTCACACCGACATCTGCGCCAACTGCCATCCCTTTTTCACGGGCAAGCAGAAGCTCGTCGATACCGCGGGACGCGTTGAGCGCTTCCGTCAGAAGTACGGCAAGCCAGCCGCTGCTGCGCCTAGCACCGAAACCTGAGTCTCCGCGACCGGCTCAGAGACGCCGTCGAGCGTGCCTCTGAGGTAGAGCGAGAGCTCTCCGATCCGAAGACTGTTAGGGACCAGCAACGCATGGCTGCGCTGGGCCGAGAGCTCAGACATCTCCAGCCACTGGTGGAGATGGCCACCAAGCTTCAGAGGCACGAGCAGGAGCTCGCGGAAACTCGCGAGCTCCTCGACTCTGAGGATCCCGAGATGGCCAGCGAAGCCGCCGACGAGATCAGCCGATTGGAGAAATCCATCGCCACGCTGCTCGACGAGATAAAACCCGCCCTCATACCACACGACCCGCTCGACGACCGTCCAGCCATCGTCGAAATCAGGGGCGGCACCGGTGGGGACGAAGCAGCGATATTCGCCGCCGACCTCTACCGCATGTATACCCGCTTCGCCGAAGGACGCCGCTGGCGCGTCGAAATCATCTCCCAGTCCGAAGGCACACTCGGCGGAATGAAGGAAGCGATCTTCAAGGTCAAGGGTGAAGGCGCATTCGGAGCGATGCGCTGGGAATCGGGCGTGCATCGCGTACAGCGCGTGCCCGTGACGGAAAGCCAAGGTCGCATCCACACGTCCGCGGCGACCGTCGCAGTGCTCCCCGAAGCCGAGGAGATCGACCTCAAGATCGAGGACAAGGATCTCCGCATCGATGTGTTCCGCTCATCGGGTCCTGGCGGCCAAAGTGTCAATACCACTGATTCCGCTGTACGCATCACTCACATTCCGAGTGGAATCGTGGTCAGCCAGCAGGACCAGAAGTCGCAGCTGCAGAACAAGCTCAAGGCGATGGAAGTTCTTCGCTCGCGCCTGCTCGACGCAAGAATTGCGGAGCAGGAGCTTGCCAGATCCCGGATGCGCAAGACGCAGGTGGGAACCGGCGACAGATCGGCGAAGATCCGGACGTATAATTATCCGCAGAACCGTGTCACCGACCACCGAATCAATCTTACGCTGCACGAGCTGACGAAAGTCCTCAACGGCGAGATCGAGCCATTCATCGAAGCGCTCAAGGTAGCCGACGTCGAGGAAAAGCTTGGCGAGTAATCAAGGTGCTGCGTTTTTTCCGACGAGCCTTCCGATCGGAACGATCGGGGATCTCCTCGCCGGGTGTACCGCCATGCTCGAGTCCGAAGGAGTGGCCGAGCCGGTACGCGAAGCGCGTGAGATCGTCGCGGCAGTGCTGGACGTTCCGAAATTCTGGGCAGCTGCTAACACGATCTCCGACGCGTCGCCGGATGTCGCCCGGGCTGTGATCCGAGCCGCCATGAAGCGCGCTGCCGGGGCACCGCTCGCGTACGCAGTGTCGCGCGCCTGCTTCCGCCATCTCACGCTCGAGATCGATGAGAGGGTGCTGATCCCACGCGTGGAGACGGAAGTCCTCGTCGAGCGCGTTCTCGAGCGGTGTGACAGGAACACCAGGACGATCGCCGACATCGGCACCGGGTCAGGCGCGATTGCGCTGTCGTTTGCGTTCGAGCGCGAGTTCGATCGCGTTTTTGCCACCGATATCTCGCGCGATGCGTTGATCGTCGCGAAGGCAAACGCCGTTTCGCTCGCCGGCATCCTCAAAACGCGGGTGGATTTCCGCCACGGCTCGCTGCTTGCCCCTCTCGGGGGGGAGAAACTGGACGTGATCGTGTGCAATCCGCCGTACATCAGCTTCGCTGAAATCCCAGAGCTGCCTTCCGATGTCCGTGACTGGGAGCCAAGCGTGGCGCTCCTTTGCGCGGATGATGGCCTGGCGGTGACGCGGGAGCTCGTGAAGGCGGCGCACGGGTCGCTCGTAAGCGGAGGACTGATCGCGATCGAGGTCGACACGCGTCGTGCAGGAACAGTTGCGGAGATGATTGCGGTAGATGGGCATTACGCTGACGTCGAAGTTCTGCTCGATCTGACTGGGCGCGAGCGATTCGTATTCGCGCGCCGCGATTGAGCGCTCAGGCATGACAGGAGACGCGATGCTGGAAGAGAAAGCAAAGGACGTAGGGCGGCTGATTGGCCAGAGCTCCGAATATCAGACTCTGAAGCGGTCGAGCGAGGCGTTGAACAACGAACGCGAGGCGGTGGCGCTTCTGCAGGAGATGGAGAAGCTCCGCGGTGAGGCGCAGGCTTTGATCCAGCGCGGGGAGACTCCAACCCCAGAGATGGAGCAGCAGCTGGACGCGATGCTCGAGAAGATCCAGACGCAGCCCGCGTATCAGCGGGCAGTGGCGGCGCAGGAGAACTTCGACAAGCTCATGCTGCGCGTGAATCAGTGGATCATGGACGGCATGAAGAAGGGCGCCGCGAGCCCGATCATCACTCTCTCCTGAGCATGACCCGCGGCAGGCTGATCGTCTTCGAGGGTGCGGAAGGGGCTGGAAAAACCACTCAGATCAGACTGATTGCGGAGCGACTCGCGGTCGCGGGTGTGGCCGTCGTCGGTGTTCGAGAGCCGGGCGGAACGCCGGTCGGCGACGCGATTCGGGAGATTCTCCTCGATTCCGAGCACCACATCAATGGTGCCGCTGAGGCCCTGCTCTTCATGGCATCGCGCGCGGAGCTGATCGCGCGGGATGTCGAGCCCGCGCTGGCTAGGGGTGACGTCGTTCTACTCGACCGCTTTTTCCTTTCGACGTACGCGTATCAGATCGTAGGGCGAGGACTGCCGGAAGAAGAAGTGCGCGCCGCAAATAAGCTTGCGACTGGTGGCCTGGTGCCGGATCTCACACTGCTCCTCGACGTGCCGCCCGCGGAGGGCCTGGGACGCGCCGACGCGCGCGGGAAGCGCGACCGCATGGAGCGCTCTGGCGACGATTTCCATGATCGGGTCGGGAAAGCATTTCGCGATTTCGTCGAGCCCGCGTGGCAGCGCTCGCATCCTGAGTGCGGTCCCATCAAGCTGATAGACGGAACGGGAGACGAGCGGACCGTGCTCAAGCGTGTCGTTTCCGCGCTGGCATCCGCGTTCCCGCAACCTTTTGGCAGCATCGAGAGTTAAATAGAAGATGAAACTTAGACTTCCCAGCGCATCGGCCCGTGCTCGAGCGGTGATCGTTGCCGGCACGCTGTTCGGAGCGCTCATCACCGGCGGCTGGCTGCTGCAGCGCGGTTCCCACACCGGAGCCTTTACCGAGTTCGAGGGCGCCCAGCTTTTCGAGAACGTTCTGCGTCACGTGCAGAACGACTTTGTCGATCCGATCAGCGATTCTACGCTTTACCGCAAATCAGTCGACGGGATGCTTTACGAGTTGAGGGATCCATACTCCACATTCCTTCCGCCGGAGCGTCTGGCAAGTCTGAATGAGTCAACCAGCGGCAACTACGCAGGGCTGGGGCTGGAGACAGATCTTCGAGATGGTTGGCTGATAGTCGTCGCGCCGATGCCGGGGGGACCAGCCGAGCGTGCCGGGCTTCAGCCGGGAGATCGCATCGTCGAGATAATGGGCAAACCGGCAAAGGGGTGGACGAGCGAAGAAGCGTCCAAGGCGTTGCGCGGCAAAGCCGGCACTCCGGTATCGCTGAAGATCGAGCGGCCGGGCGCTCCGACTCCGATGGACATGAAGCTCGTACGTTCGACGATTCATCAGAGTGCGGTGCGCCGGACATCGATGCTCGGCGACGGGGTTGGCTACATAGATCTCAAGGCGTTCAGCGATTCGACTGGGAACGAGCTCAACGGGGCGATCACCAACCTCCTGGCGCACGGAATGAAGACACTCCTGCTGGATTTGCGCACGAATCCTGGCGGATTGCTAAACCAGGGCGTGAAGGTATCCGATCTTTTTCTGAACCCCGGTCAAAAGATCGTCTCCATGCGCGGCCGCCTTCCCGAAGCCAACCGAGAGTTTGCGGATACCGCCCAGCAACGGTGGCCCGACCTTCCGCTCATCGTCCTGGTCGATGGACGTAGTGCCAGCGCTGCCGAAATAGTCGCCGGCGCACTACAGGACCACGATCGTGCAGTCATCGTAGGAACACCGACGTACGGTAAGGGAAGCGCGCAAAGCGTCGTCTCCTTTGGGGACCAGGGTGGTCTCAAGCTCACGACTGCGAGATGGTTCACGCCGGCAGGGCGATCCATCACGCGCCCGCGACCCACCGACGACGAGATTGACGACGCGCCGCTGGTGAAGCGCGAGAGATTCCTCACTGACGCCGGTCGAGTGGTGTTTGGAGGCGGTGGTATCACGCCCGACGTCATTGCGGGAGACAGCATCATTCCGGTCGCAGAGGGAAACTTCATTCACGCTCTTGGCGCCAACGGAGGTCATTTCCGCGACGCGGTCACTGACTATGCTCTCTACATCAAGGCCACGCACGGCGTCTCGTCTCCTGACTTCGTGGTCACTCCCGCGATGCGGGACGAGATCTGGAACCGGATGAAACAGCGGGGGATCGACATTCCGCGCTCTGTGTTCGACGAAGGTGAGCCGCTTGTCACACGGATCATCGGGTACGATATCGCGCGCTATGTCTTCGGGAGCGACGCCGAGTTCAGGCGCAGAGCATCGGTCGACAAGGCGCTGCAGCGCGCGCTCGAGCTGGCGCACGGATCGCGCAGCGAGAGTGATCTGCTGCGCAAGGCGACTGCGCAGGCGCAGCCGGCTGACAGCCTGGCGACTCAGTGAGCGAACGGGTCTTCATCGTTGGGCCCGGTCATGTGGGGCGCGGACTTTCCCGCGCCTTTCGTGCATCAGGGGTCGAAGTGGTCGGTCTTCACGGCAAGCGTCCTTCCGGCGTCGCAACTTCAACTGGCGCTCTCCCGAGGGAATTAGGGGGCGCTAACGTGGTCGTCCTGTGCGTTCGCGATCCTCAGCTCGACGAAACCATCGACGAGGTAATCGCGGCTTCGCGCGACGGACGGCTGGCCCGGGGAACGGTGATCCTTCACACGTCGGCGATCGCAGAGCCAGCCGGCCTCAGAACGTTGAACGAGTTTGGGTTTCCCGGTGGGACGTTTCACCCCTTGGTGCCGTTCAATGATCCTGAGATTGCAGCGGAGCTTCTTCGCAAAGGGTGGGTGGGTATCGATGGAGAGAACGCCGCCAGGAGCGCGTCACGGCGTCTGGCTGGTCACATAGGCGCACGGACGCTCGATATCCCTGTCGGAAAAAAGCCAGCTTACCACGCCGCCGCCGTGATCTCTTCGAATTTCCCGGTAGTTCTGGCGTCGGTGGCCGGCCACCTGCTGCATGACATAGGCGTCCCTGACGCCAGCGCTTACCAGGCGGTCGAGAGCCTGATGAGCGGCGCGCTGGCCAACATGAAGCAGGCGCTGCCCGATGATGCACTGACTGGCCCGGTCGTGCGTGGGGACGCAGATACAGTAGGCAAGCACGTGCGCGCGCTGGAGAAACACGGAAGCGCGCTCGATGTGTACCGCGCGTTGTCCGCGGCGGCGGTGGAGATCGCGCGCTACCGTGGGGTGGATCAGAAGAAGCTCGCGGTGCTGGCGGGCCTGCTCCGGGCTAACAAGTAACGTTTGGGCGGGATCGCGGCGCGAGTTTGCATCTTCAATACTGAAGCAGGGAGCTTTCGGCTTCTCAGCTGAAGCCAAGAGCTTTCATACCACGCGTCGCCGTCAGACTTAGAACGTAGCTCCAGAACGCTGATCGACGATCTTCACGCCCTTAGGCACCGCGAAGCGAAAACTCGCCTTACTCAAATCCGGGTTGGCGGTGAAGCTGGTGATGACGACGTGCCGCTTCAAGCCGTTCGCCGTCTCCAGGTCGAACTGTCTGATGCTCGAATCGTTGTCGTCGATCCACACCTTGGCGCTCGTAAAGGCTGGATTCGGTCGTCTGGGTACCAGCGTTACCGCGTGCGTCGCCCGGCCACCGAGAGCCGCGGCCCCGGCTGACGTGACCGTGAAGCGGGTACGCGGCGAATCAAGGAACTGATTGGCTGGGTCCACCGTGACCGCGTTGTCACCACTGTAGGGCATCCGAATGACCTGTCCCGGCGCGCTGCTCGGTAGATAGAACCAAAGCGTAGATCCGTCGGCGGCGACCTTATCGCCGCTTTCGAAGTCAATGCTCAGGAGGTTCGGTTTTCTCCGCAGGATAACGCCCTTCGTCGTCTGCGTGCTGCCGGTGAGCGGGTTGGTAAGCGTCTGCCGGAACTCCGCGCGCATGCTACTGAGTCGCGCGTAAGCCGCCGCCGCGCGATCGATGATCGCGTCTGCGCTCTGCGCGTGCACTGCTGTCGGAAGCATGGCAAACGCAATCGCGGCGACGTATGTGAGCTTTCTCATATATCAGGCTTACACTGCGACGGCTATGCCGTTCCCGTTTTCGCGGGAGGAATCGTGCGTCCGATGGCGGCGGCCACAGCGCGAAGCTCCCCGACCAGTTGTGTGAACTGAGCGGGATACAGCGATTGCGCGCCGTCCGAAAGGGCGCGATCGGGCTCCGGATGCATTTCGATCATCACACCATCCGCGCCCGCTGCAACCGCGGCCCGCGCCATCGGAATCACCTTGTCGCGCAGTCCCGTGCCGTGACTCGGGTCGGCGATGATCGGCAGATGCGAGAGGCGATGGACGATCGGGATCGCGGTGAGATCGAACATGTTGCGCGCGGCCGGATCGAAGCTTCTCACCCCACGCTCGCACAGGATGACGTTCTCGTTGCCTTCGGCAAGGATATACTCGGCGCTCAGCAACAGCTCGTTAATCGTCGCGGCCATGCCCCGTTTCAAGAGCACGGGTTTTTTCAGCCTGCCGACGGTCTTGAGCAGCGAATAATTCTGCATGTTGCGGGCGCCGATCTGAATGCAGTCGGCGATTTCCGCGACCATGTGCGCGCCCTCGGCATCCATCGCCTCTGTCACGATCGGAAGTCCGGTTTCCTTGCGCGCCAGCGCTAAGAGCTCGAGACCCTTCTGACCCATCCCCTGAAAGGAATACGGTGAGCTGCGAGGCTTGAATGCGCCGCCACGCAGCGCGTTGCCACCTGCCGCCTTCACGATTCGTGCAGCGGAAAGTATCTGCGCCTCAGATTCGACCGAGCATGGTCCGCCGATGACGACAACTGTATCCCCGCCCACCGACACACCTGGTGCGAGTGTAACGACTGTGCTCTCAGGCTTCCACTCGCGGGAGACCTGTTTGTAAGGCTGCGTGACGTGAATGACCTGTGCGACGCCCGGTAGCGCTTCGATCCGCGATGAGTCGACCCGTCCATCGTTGCCGACCAGACCCACGGCGGTACGCTGGGCGCCGGGCATCGGCCTCGCCTCGTATCCCATCTCCTTGATGACATCGACGACGCGATCGACGTCTTTCGCCGTCGCGTCGTGCTGCATGACAACTAGCATTCAGGCGGTGACTGGCGCCGTGTCGGCGAGTTCTGCTGGCTCGTCGTGCAGCTGCGGTGTATGGGCGGGGTGCGCGGGAGAGATAGTCTCGTCGACAGTTCGGCCGCGCATGCGGACACTCACCAGGGACGAGACGCCCGGCTCCTGCATCGTGACCCCGTAAACCGCATCCGCGGCTTCCGTAGTCGTGCGAGGATTGTGCGTGATCACGATGAATTGAGTATTGGCCTTGAACCGATTGAGCATCCGAACGAAGTGCCCAATGTTCTGGTCGTCGAGTGGCGCATCCACTTCGTCCAGCAGGCAGAAAGGGCTCGGCTTGGTGAGGAATATTCCGAACAGCAGTGACAGCGCAACGAGCGCTTTCTCTCCGCTCGAAAGGAGGTGAATCCGCTGCGTGCGCTTGCCCCGCGGTGACGCGTGAATTTCAATGTCGCCCTCGAGCGGGCTCTCCGGATTCTCGAGTCTCAGATCGCACTCGCCACCGCCGAACAGGGTCATGAAGATGTTGCGGAAATTCTCGCGCACCTTGACGAAGGTCTGAAGGAACAGCTCTCTGGCGGTGGTATCGATTTCGCGAATGGCCTGTTGCAGTGAGCTCTTGGCCGAGTTGAGATCATCGCGCTGGGTGGTGAGGAACTCGAGGCGCTTCGTCTCCTCTTCGTGTTCCTCGATCGCCAGCGGATTGACAGGTCCGAGCGCGTCCAACTGCTCGCGTACGACGGCGGCTTCCGCCCGGAGAGTATCGTCGTCCAGCTCGAGAACCTCCGCCCCGGCGAGAAGTTCTTCGACTGGCTTTTTCCATTCTGCTTCGAGGCGCTCACGGATCGCCGTTCTGCGTCCCGACAGCTCGGTGTAGCGAAGCTCGGCGGAGTGCAGCTCGTCTCCAAGAGCCGCGGCGTGATGACGCATTTGCGTCAGTTCGTGTTCATCGCTGGTCAAGCGCTCGTCCACTTCTCGAACGGCCTGCTCAGCGTCCGCCAGTTTCTGCTCGGCGTCTTCAAGCGTGGCTTGTTTCGCGTCGAGATCGCTTTGCCACTGCGACAGCTGTTGGGAAAGCTGCGTGTCCGCGCTCGACAGTGTCGTGAGCTCGAGCTGCAGCGAGTCGAGGCGCCCGGTCGCGGAAGCGAATTCATCATTGAGGTGGCGACGGCGATCCGCTGCCACCTCGAGCTGCGCCTGTGCCTGTGCGCGGCGGATCTGACTCGCAGTGCGCTGGTCGCGCGCCTCGTCCTGTCTCTGCTCGGCGGTCGTGAGCATCTCACGGGCGGCGGCGACCGCTGCTTCGCGCTCGGAGATCCTTGCTCCGATCTCCTGTGCGCTCGTCGCCAGTCCTTCCAGTCGCGTGACCGTAAGGGTTTCGCGCTCACCCAGTCGCTCGATGAGCGCGCGCGCTTCGGCCGCTTCGCGAGACGCGCGCTGGTGTTGCCGCGCCAATGCCGCCGAATGGTCAGCTGCTTCGACATTCGCTCGGGTGGCCTGCGCGGCGGCTTCCTGTGTGACGATAGCCGCGCGCTCCGCTGAAGCGAGTGTGGCCCGTTCCGTCTCCGCCGCTGCGGCCGCGCTGTGGCGAGCACTGGCGCTGTTTGCCACCGCCTGCTTCAGCTCTACGATCTCCGCGCGCCGACGAAGCGGACCGGGGCCTGACTCTGCTGCAGGCAGCCAGATGGCGCCGCGAGAATCCACGAATGCCGTGCCGCTCTCCAATGGCGTCACGCGTCCAAGTAGCGACCGCACCCATCCGCTCGCCGGCGAAGACGCTACGACGAGATCGCCGAGTCCGTTGGGAAGCTCGGGCGCGTTTGCGGTGTGGTCGACCAGCGAGTCGACCGGCAGCAGCAGCAGGGGCCCGGGCTCGGCCGACGCATGCCAGGCGCGGATGGCTTCGGCAACGCCTCGGTCGCGAACGAGCACGGCGTTTACCGTGGCGCCGAGGAAGCGCTCGACCAGCGCAGCGGAATTCACATCCGCGCTGATAAAGTCACTGAGGGGGCCAAGTACGGCTCCTTCTCCAAAAATCCCGCGCTCCTTGAGGAGCCGGGCAGCTGCGGGAGCGAGGCCAACGCGTTCTCTCTCGAGGCCCTCGAGGGCATTCAGCTTGGCAACTGATGCGGTATGCAGCTCCTCGGCGCGGAGCAGATCCGTTCTGGCGGCCGTCTCGCGCTCGCGGGCCTGCAGAGCAAAATCACGCGCTTCTTCGGAGGCAACGGTAGTTTCGGCGACACGGGACGCCGCGATTGCAGCGGCATCTTCTGCTGCCGCCAGATCGCGTCGAGATGCTTCTGCCGCGTCGAGGAGCTGTGCCTGCTCCGCCTCCAGTGTCGATCTTCGCGCCACGATCTCGGCGCGCTCCCGCTCACTGCTCTGTCGATCCAGATCGGCGCGGTGAAGTTCTTCGCGAAGCTCGCGCAAAGTCCGCTCGCCGTGCTCGACATTTGAGCGCGCCACGCTGAGAGCGGCGCGGACGTCTTCCTCGTGGCGAGCGTGCGCGGCGAGGGCTTCGTCTGCCGCGGCGAGTGCGTGCTCGAGCTCCGCCAGCTCACTCGAAGCGCGCTCTAGCTCGGTGCTGACGCGACCGGCCACCGCATCGCCCTCGCGTCGTTCCTCTTCCGCGCGCTCGCGACGCGAAGTCGAGTTGCGCAGCCTTTCTTCGGCGACGGCAATCTCTCCGCGAAGCTGTTGGGTGCTCTCGCGCTGATCATTGACGAGGCGGCCAAGCTCCGTCCGTCTGGCTTCCGCGCTGGTCCGAGCCGCGAGAGCGACTTCGCGCTCTGACTCGGCGGCGCGAAGTCGCTCTTCTTCCGCCGGAACTTCGGCGCGAAGTGTCGTCACCCGCTCCTCGAGCCGGAGGAGGTCGCCGCGCCACGCGTCCATCTCGCGCGATGCGTGCGCGACTTCGAGTGTGAACCGGCGAGCCATCAGCTCACCATGACGCTCAGCGCGTTTTCTCTGGCGAGCGAGCGACCGCACTTGGCTCTGCACTTCCGAGATGAGGTCGTCGATCCGAGAGAGGTCTGTAGCGGTCTCCTCCAGACGTCGTTCCGCACTCCGCTTGCGATCGCGATAGAGCCCCACGCCGGCGGCTTCCTCGAACAGCTCGCGCCGATCATCGGGCCTGTCAGAAAGAAGCGCGTCGATCATCTTCGATTCGATCACCACACCGGAATCGGCGCCCAGTCCTGTGCCGCGCACCATGTCGTGGATGTCGCGCAGCCGACACGGTGAGCTGTTGAGGAAATAATCGCTTTCGCCCGAGCGACTAAGCCTTCGTGTAATGACGACTTCCCGGTACGGAATGTCGAGGGATCCATCGTCGTTCTCAAAATGCAGCGATACTTCCGCGACATTCACCGCGCGTCGTGAGGAAGACCCCTGAAAGATCACCTCATCCATCTTCGCGCCGCGAAGGGTTTTGGCGCGCTGCTCGCCGAGCACCCAGCGCACGGCGTCCGAGACGTTGGATTTTCCGCAGCCGTTCGGACCGACGATCGCAGTCACTCCGGGCTCGAAGACCATTTCGATGCGGTCGGCAAACGACTTGAATCCGTGAATCTCGAGTTTCGTCAGACGCACTAAGGCGTACTCCCGGTTCGGTAAACGAGAACGGGCGTGAGGCCCGCCGCACGTAAAGTTCTGGTCAGCTCGGCCGACTGACCGGCCGTCGCGAAGGCGCCCGCATAGATCCGCGCCCCGCCATCGTCCTGCATCAGCGTGTACACCGGCAAGCCGCGCGCTGCGTACTTCTGGACGGCCGCGCGAATGGCATCTCCAATCCCACCCTGCGACGGCACGCTGTCGACGAGCAGCGCCAACGGTGTCTGCTTGACGTGATCGACAGAGTCGTTTGCGAGAAGCCTGGACTCCCGCAGCGCGCGCAGCAGCGAGTCAGCCTGATCTCTCCTCGTGTAAGCTCCAGCCGTCACTCTGTACCATGTGGCTTGCTCCGGACCGATGGGAACCGGCGACACGGCGGCGGCTGGAAGTGCCGCGCCATTTTTCCGCACGAACAAGTTAGCACCTTCGGCGGTGTTTGCGACTAGTAATTCGACGGAGAACTCAGCCGCCGACAGGGAATCGGTTGCGTTTGCGGGCGGAGCGATGTAAAGCGTTTCCGGAGCGGGGCGAGGGGGCGGTGGGACCGGGCGAGGGACAATCGTCGGCGCAACGACATCTTTCTCCGAAGAGTTGGCCCGACGAGTGCGAGCGAACATCAGCGCGAGCCCGATGCCACCCACGACCAACAGTGCGAGTGCGCCGAGCCCTGGATAAAGCCATTTGTGCTTTCTCCAGTCCGCTGCGCGCGCGCTGATCCGGTGCAGCTGGACCTTGAGTGTAGGCGTAGGAGTCGGTACGCGCGCGAGCACGAGCGCCGACGGAGCGTTCGGGAGCTCGACATCCC
>JAXDME010000027.1:0-5081 GCA_034666285.1 Gemmatimonadaceae bacterium
ATTTTCGCCGACGCGTCGAGTGCGAACGCCTGCCGCAGTTCCTCGGCGTAAGCATCGTCCCACGCCGGATAGAATGCGCGAGAATAGCGAATGAGCTCGTCGACGCGCATCCAGCCGGGAAGATCGTTTTCCTCCGACAGATAACCGATGCGCGACAAGACAGCGACCGGCTCGGCAACCGGGTCGAGGCCAAACACACGCACCGAGCCGCTCTCAGCCCGCAGTAAACCAAGGACGTGTTTGATGAGCGTCGTCTTGCCGGCTCCGTTTGCGCCGACGAGCCCATACACTGCACCGCGGGGCATGGACAGCGTCACCGCGGATAGAGCTGTCCTCTCACCGAACCGGCGCGTCAGGTCCGCGATTTCGATCACCGGTTCAGACAAACCAGTCATTGGCCGACGTCACCGGCGATTGGAAAAAATCTCTGCGAGCTCCTGAGGCGGCACGACCTCGAGCTGATCATACGTGCAGTCATGCGGGCGCTTGTCGGTGCGCCAGCGACGGAACTGCGCGGTGTGTCTGAACCGGTCGCCCTGCATGTGGTCGTAAGCGACCTCGACGACGAGCTCCGGACGCAGTGGTTCCCACGACAGATCCTTTCCCGCGCTCCACCTGCTCTGCGCGCCGGGACGGCGCTGCGCTTCGTCGGCGTCGTCCGGTTGTCCTTCGGCCCAATCTCTCCAGGGGTGATCCGTGAGCGCTTTCTTCCGATAGGGAGCGAGAAATTCCACCAGCTCCGCCCGCTTGACGTTCGTAAAGCTCGCGCAGACACCTACGTGCTGGAGATTTCCACTGTCGTCATAGAGGCCGAGGAGCAGGGAGCCGACGAGGGTCTTCGCGCCGGTCTTGTGCCAGCGGAAACCGGCGACGACGCAGTCGCAATCGCGCTCGTGCTTGACCTTTAGCATCGTTCGCTTGTTCGGCTGGTACGTACCGTCCTCGGCTTTCGCAATCACGCCGTCGAGCCCCGCGCCCTCGAAGCGCCTGAACCAATCGGCGGCAGTAGTTCTATCTCGTGTCGCCGGCGTCAGGTGAAACGGCGGCTCCGTGGCGGCGAGCACTACCTCGAGCCTGTCTCGCCGCCTGGCAAAGGGAGTGTCGCACAAGTTCTTGCTGTTCTCGCAGAGCAAGTCGAAGAACACGACTGATGCGGGCGTCTCCACCGCCAGCTTGTTCACGCGAGATGCCGCGGGATGGAGCCGCTGTTGCAGTGTGTCGAACTCGAGACCGTCCCTGCCGGCGATGACGATCTCGCCGTCGAGCACGCAGTGCTTGGGGAGCTGCGCCTTGAGCGGTTCAATCAGCTCGGGGAAATACCGATTGAGCGGCTTTTCGTCCCGGCTCTGGATGAACACCTCATCGCCATCGCGGAAGATGAGAGTGCGGAACCCATCCCACTTCGGCTCAAAGATCCATCCTTCGCCCGGTGGGAGCTCGCCGACTCGCTTTGCGAGCATCGGAAGGACCGGCGGATTGACAGCGAGGTTCATGACCCGCGGTCGAGCCAGGCTTCCGCGGAGCTCTTGTCGCGGAAAACTTCTATTGTCTGACCCTCAGCCTCGGATGCTATCGCGTACATCCGCGCCATCCCGTACGATGCCTCCGAATTGGCGACGATCGCTCTGCGGATGCCCGGAGAAAAGAACTGGTTGCGGGATGCGTCCCTGATCACGCCGGAGCCAACTCGAATCTCGGTCAGCTCGCTCATGTCCACGAGCTGACGGAAGTCCGGCCTGAACTGCGGATCGTTGCGGAGACGCTGGCCGTGATCATAGATCTCGTCTTCAGTCGCTGCGCCCCAGATGCGTGTTACGACGAGCCGCCGAGCAGGATCAATGGTGTACGTTGCTGGCAAACAAACTCCCGTCGGCGATGTCCTCATTAATACGATGGGACGCGAAAGTACCACACCAAACTTACCAGCAATCGTAAGAACCGGATGGTAGCTTGGTCTGGTACTGAAGGGGATCGACTCCCACATCCGACCTTCGCCTCATGCCGACTCAGATCGACGAGTTGAAGCACACAACGACACTGGGCACCTGGTGTCTCACACGCGCGCACCCGAGCGCGGAGCTGGCGCGGGTAGTACACGAGTACTGGGAAGTGAAAGGGAGACTCAGTCCGTTTCGGGAGGCAATCCTTCCAAACGGATACGTCGAGCTGATGTTCAATCTCGGACCAGTGCATCGCGTATTCGAAGGTTCGGGAACGGGAATGTGGGATCGCGCCTGGTTCTCGGGCGTCCAGGAGCGCTCGATCTTCATCGAGTCGCTGGAAGGAACGCATCTCGTCTCGATCAGAATGCACCCGTTGGCCGCGACGGAGCTCTTTGGCTTCGGAGCTCCGGGTGCCGCGAATTCGATCATCGATCTCGAGACGCTGATCGGGCCTGATGCCGTCAACCTCCGAGAGGAGCTGCTGGCAGCCGACTCACCCAGTGCCCGATTCACCATTCTGGAAAAATCTCTACGCGATCGGCAGAGACCTGGTGCACCCGTTCCGGGATTTGTCCGCGATGCCGCAACCCGAATCGAGACGAATCACGGAGATGTGCGCGTCGCGACGCTGCACGAGGAGCTCGACGTCAGCAGGAAGCATCTCGCCGTCTCGTTCAATCGCTACGTCGGGGTGTCGGCCAAATCCTACGCGCGCATCCAGCGGTTTGTCTGGACTGTCGATCGTCTCCGCAGCACGACCGACGTGGAGTGGTCGCGTATCGCCGCCGAAGCCGGCTACTCGGATCAGTCGCATCTCGTTCGCGATTTCCGCCGTGTCGGCGCAGCGAGCCCCACAGAATATCTCCGCCGAATGGCGCCTGATGGTGACGCACTGATCGAGTCCGCAGGGTAACAAATCGTCAAGACGCGCCCGCAACTCGGCCCGATCATTCAGCACACAACCGAGATGAGGATTTATGAGCCGTTCTTTTTCGCCGCACAAATTGCTTGTTGCTGGACTGATTCTTAGTAGTGCCGCGTGGCGCTCGTCGGCCGCGCAGACGTCCGCGCCATTCGACAAGCTCCAGCCGCTCGCTTTCCTCGCCGGCAGCTGCTGGAAGGGCACATTCACGGGTCGAACGGTGACCGACGAGCACTGCTTCACCTGGAAGTACGGCGGTCGATTCCTGCGGGATCGCCACGCCGTTGTAGGTGACTCCCTGCCGTACGAAGGCGAGACGACCTACGCCTGGGATGCTCCGCAGAACCGCATCGTCTACTGGTACATCGCGCTGCCGGGATTCTACAGTCACGGCCAGGTGGAACCGGCAGATGGAGCGCTGCGCTTTCAGGACAATCTGGTGACGTCGAAAGAGCGCGAGCTGCGCATTACGTGGCGCAGATCGGGCGCGGACGCGTACACCGTGCACGTCGAGGAAGTCACCGGTGGCAATGCGAAGGAGCTGTGGTCAATGGTGATGCAGCGATCCCGTCCCGCACCGCAGTGAGATTGCGCCCCTTTGCGGAGGTGCTACACCGCAATCGCCGTGGCCAGAGCAGTCGTCTCGCGCGCCGCCTTGAGGGCGTTCCCCCACCATACGAGCTGGTCGAACATCGCGGTGCGGCTCTCCGCGAGATACGGATAGTCATCGAGTGCCTTGCCGTGGAGCATCACTCCAAGGGATGGCTCCAGTCCGATGTGAACCGCTCGCATCACGGGGGCCATCTGCAGCTCGATGGCGACCGTCCGCAACTGCTCGACCGCGCGCGCTCCACCGACTCCGCCGTAGCCGACGAAACCGATCGGCTTCTTGTTCCACTCGGTGTACGCCGTGTCGAGCGCATTCTTGAGTACCGCTGTCGGCCCATGGTTGTACTCGGCCACGGTGGCGATGAAAGCGTCGAACTCTCGGACCTGGTCGCGCCAGCGCGCGACCACCGGATTTGAGTAGCCGGGAGTGTTCCTCGCCGGCGACGCCGGTTGATCGAAGAACGGCAGCGTCCAGTCGCGGAGGTCGAGCACCTCGAGCGTGAAGTCGGAACGTTCGGCCGCCCCCTCAACGACCCACCGGGCCGGAACGTCGGCGAAGCGTTTCGGGCGAGTGCTGCCAACGATGAGCGCGATCTTGAGCGTCGTTGAATCCGCCATACATACTCCCAGTGACTTCGTCACGAATGGTGTGTAAGTTCCGATAGGTAACAATTAGCAACCTAAGGGCGGCGGACAGCGTGGTGAAGAACGCACGCAAACGTGCCTCGGTTATCTCGGAGGAACTATGGCAATCAAGGGAACTCGCGCCCGTAGGGGAGGCGCATCGTCGGCGACACTGCCGTCGAAGCTCCAGCACAGCGCGGCCAACTGCCGGGCGCACGAGATGCTCGCGCGCGTCGGGGACAAGTGGTCGGTCCCCGTGATCCACGTACTCGGAGTCGACGGCACGCTGCGCTTCGGCGAGCTACTACGGCGCATCCCCCGCATCAAACAGCGCATGCTCACGGTCACGCTCCGCGGACTGGAGCGCGATGGGCTCGTCCGCCGCAGGATGTACCCGGAGGTGCCGCCTCGGGTGGAGTACGCCCTCACTCCGCTCGGCGCGACGTTACGCGAGATCGTGCGCGCGCTGATCGACTGGTCGGGCGCCCATCTGCTGGAAGTCGATGCGGCGCGCGCGCAATTCGACCTGCACGTGCGCGAGTGGGCCGCGACGGAGCGCCGGGCCTAGCTCCCCGCGGCGAGACTCCTTACCGCCGCCGACAACGCGCGGACTCTCGAGGTGTCGCTCGAATGACTGGCATCAGCATCCAGCCTCGTCGCCAGTGACGTGAGCGCTTTCCGTCGGACGCTTGTTGAGCGCCCTTCAGCCGCGCTCAGCTCCTGTCTCACCGTTGAGATTCTAGCAGGCGCGAGACCGTTGGAGCGCTCGAGTTGGTCGAGATACGCCCGGGCCAAGGCGAACGATGCCGGCCAGACGAATTTCTGCTGATCCTGGGTGTTGTAGTAGTCGAAGTGGACCGTCTTCGCTGCGTCGATCTCGTTCTGCGATATGAACGCGCTCGGCGCCAGCTCGAAGATGTCGAGCCCGCGCGTGATCTCCGAGCTCACGATCGCTCCGTTGTACCAGTAGGCCGACCAGGTGC
>JAXDME010000028.1:0-2967 GCA_034666285.1 Gemmatimonadaceae bacterium
TCGAGGACGCGGCGCAGTCCATTGGAGCGCGCCGAAAAATCAACGACAAGTGGGTGATGGCCGGCGAGGCCGCAACGATCGGTACGTTCAGCTTTTTTCCCTCGAAGAATCTCGGTGGTTACGGCGATGGCGGGATGGTTGTAACGCAGAAGGACGAGATCGCGACACGCCTGCGCCGTCTGCGCACCCATGGCGGCCTCAAGACGTACTACCACGAAGAGGTTGGATACAACAGCAGATTGGACGCGCTGCAGGCCGCAGTTCTCTCGGCGAAGCTTCCGATGCTTTCGTCATGGAGCGCGGCGAGGCGCAAGAATGCGGCGTACTACAACGCTGCATTCGCCGACGTCGAGGGTGTGCGTACTCCGACGATCGATCCAGCGAACGAATCCATCTACAATCAGTACACTCTTCGCGCTGCCCGTCGAGAGGATCTGCAGGCCCATTTGAAGGAAAAGGGAATCGGCTCAGCGATCTACTACCCGCTTTCGCTTCACCTTCAACCCTGTTTCGAGTATCTCGGCTGCAAGCGCGGCGCATTTCCGGAGAGTGAGAAAGCGACGAAGGAAGTCATCTCGCTTCCGGTGTATCCGGAGCTGATTCAGTCCCAGCTGGATGAAGTTATCGAAGCGGTTCGCGGTTTTTACGGCCGCTGACAAAACCATCTCCATAGAGTGTCCAAGGTGGGATTAAAGGATCAGCTCCTCGCCAAAATTGACAAACGAACCGCGTGTGTCGGAGTCGTCGGACTCGGCTACGTGGGACTTCCGCTAGCCCTGGAATTTGCGCGGGCCGGCTTCAAGGTGATCGGCTACGATGTGAGCGAGCGCGTGGTGAACGCGCTGATGTCCGGGAAGTCCCACATTCAGGATGTGCCCAGCGCGGAGGTTGCGCGCCTGGTAAAGGCCGGGAAGTTCGAAGCGACGACCGATGAAGCGAGAATGCGTGAGATGGACGCGATCTCGATCGCTGTTCCTACTCCACTCGCCAAGACGCGCGACCCCGATATGGGGTTTGTGATCGCAGCGGCGGACGCGATTGGACGCAACTGCCGTCCCGGAGTCGTCGTTATTCTCGAGAGCACGACCTACCCAGGTACTACGCGCGAGCTGATGCAGCCCAAGCTCGAGGCGGGCGGCTTGAGGGTGGGAGAGGATGTGTTTCTTGCGTTCAGTCCCGAGCGCGTGGATCCAGGGAATCCCGTCTGGAACACCAAGAACACTCCGAAGATCGTCGGCGGAATCACACCAGCCTGCACCGAGATCGCATCTGCGCTCTACGCAACGTGTCTCGATACGATCGTACCGGTGTCGAGCCCCGAGACCGCGGAGCTGGTGAAGCTTCTGGAAAACACATTCCGCTCGGTGAACATCGGCCTCGTCAACGAGATGGCAATCGTGTGCGACAAGCTCGGCGTGAACATCTGGGAAGTGATCGACGCCGCTGCGACGAAGCCGTTCGGATTCATGAAGTTCACTCCCGGCCCGGGTATCGGCGGGCACTGCATTCCGCTCGACCCGCACTACCTCGCCTGGAAGATGAGGACGCTCAACTACAAGACGCGGTTCATCGATCTGGCTGGCGAGATCAACAGCGAGATGCCAGCCGTCGTCGTTCGAAAAGTTGCCCAAGCGCTCAATGAAGAGAAGAAGGCTGTGAATGGAAGCCGCATTCTGGTGCTGGGCGTCGCGTACAAGAAGAACATCGACGACATGCGTGAAAGCCCCGCTCTCGACGTGATTCGTCTTCTCGAGAGCCAGGGCGCGAACGTGCTGTACCACGATCCGTTCGTCCCGAAATACCGGGAAGACGGGCACGAGCACGTGAGCGTTGCACTAACGGACAAGGAGATCGAGAGTGGGGATGCGGTCGTGTTCGTCACCGACCATTCGACAGTCGACTATCAGCGTGTGGTCGATCTCGCCGGCGTCGTCGTCGACACACGAAACGCAACGGCCAAGCTCACGAAGGGCAAGGGGAGAATCGTCTCTCTTGCCTCGACTGCATCCTACGCGACTGCCTAACTCAATCAGCCCGTGAACATCTCAGTAATTGGAACCGGCTATGTCGGGCTCGTCGTAGGCGCCTGTCTCGCGGAGACTGGCAACACCGTTTGCTGCGCCGATATCGATCAGGGTAAAATCGATCGGCTCAGAAAAAACGAGATCCCGATCTACGAGCCTGGACTGGAGGCGCTGGTCGAGCGCAATCAGAAAGAGCAGCGGCTGTCGTTCACCACCGACCTGCCCTTAGCGATCGCCTCCGCCGATGTCATCTTCATCGCCGTAGGCACGCCACCGGGCGAGGACGGAGCCGCCGATCTCAAGTACGTTCTGCAGGTCGCGGAAATGATTGGGCGGCACATGACGAAGGAGATCGTCGTCGTGACGAAATCCACCGTTCCCGTCGGCAGCGCCGCGAAGGTCGAGAAGACCGTCGCGCGCGAAGCGAAGTTTCCCTTTCACGTCTGCAGCAATCCTGAATTTCTAAAGGAAGGAGACGCGGTAGAGGACTTTATGCGCCCCGACCGCGTGGTGCTCGGCGTTGAGTCGGCCCACGCTCGGCGAGTGATGACGGATCTCTACGCGCCCTTCGTGCGGACGGGGAAGCCGGTACTTCTGATGGACATCTCGTCCGCGGAGATGACCAAGTATGCCGCGAACGGAATGCTCGCGACGCGAATCTCGTTCATGAACGAGATCGCCAACCTCTGCGACAAGGTCGGAGCGAACGTCGACTTCGTCCGACGCGGAATCGGAAGCGATGCTCGCATTGGACAGTCCTTTCTGTTTCCCGGTCCGGGATACGGTGGCTCGTGTTTCCCGAAGGATGTGAAGGCCCTGGTAAGGATGGGTGTGGAGTCAGGAGTGCCGCTCGACGTGCTGGCAGCAGTGGAATCGGCCAACGAGCGTCAGAAGACGATTCTCCTGGCGAAGATTCGGGGCGCTCTCGGGGAAAAGTTGGCCG
>JAXDME010000029.1:0-6821 GCA_034666285.1 Gemmatimonadaceae bacterium
CTGGAGCCGTTGCTCGCCCCCTTCTTCGACGTCGAGACCACGCACTACTATGCCGTGCTTCCGACGGCTACTCCCTACTCGCGCAATGCGCTGTTCAGCGGACTGTTTCCGGGTGAGATCGCGGCGCGGCTCCCTGACTGGTGGGGCAACGCCGATCGAGAGGACGAATCACTCAACGCGCACGAACGGGAGCTGCTCGAGTCGCATCTAACGGAGCTCTGCGGAAAAACTCCGGTTCGGTATCAGAAGATCTCGACGGCCGCAAACTCGGACGACCTCGAGCGCCATCTTGGCACTGCGATCGGACCCGAAGGGGTAAGCGCATTCGTGTTCAACTTCGTCGATCTGCTCACGCACGGCCGCAGCGAGTCGCAGATCCTTTACGAAGTGGCGCGGGACGAGATCGCTCTCCGCCAGATCACGCGCCAGTGGTTCCAGCGGTCCGCACTGTTCAGCGTGTTGAAGGAAGCGTCGCGGAGAAAAATCTCGGTGCTGCTCACCACGGATCACGGCTCCATCCACTGCAACACCCCCGCGACCGTGTACGCCAAGCGTGACGCCAGCGCCAATCTCCGCTACAAGTTCGGCGAAGACCTGCGCGCCGAGCGTCCGGACCAGGCGCTGCTGTTCTCGAACGAGGACATGCTGAGACTTCCCCGGCGTGGCGCGGGCGGCAACACTCTATTGGCGACGAATGACTGTTTCTTCGTCTATCCGACGAAGCTGCGCGAGTACCAGAGCCGCTATCGCGGATCGTTCCTGCACGGTGGCGTGACGCCCGAGGAAGTAATTCTCCCGTTGGCGTTGCTCACTCCGCGCCGGTAAATGCCGGCGCAACAAACCGGCGTTGACATCGTGAGCATGCCGGTCTACAAACGGCTCCTCCCATTCCTGCGCCCGCACTTCTGGCGCATGGCGATCACGATCGTGGCGAATCTCGTCGCCGCGCTGCTCGATGGCTTCGCGATCGCGCTCCTGATTCCATTCCTCAACATCCTGTTTCATCAGCCATCGACGGCGATGAAGTCAGGTTGGATATCGAAGCTTCTCGATGCCACCGTCGGCAGTCAGATCGTGCCCGGCGACGAGATGCATTCGCTGCGAAACGTGATCATCCTCGTTCTGGTCGCGGTGATTCTCAAGAACCTGCTCGTCTGGGTCGCCGGCCAGTTCGGCGCGACGCTTCAGGAGTACGTGACCCGCGATCTTCGCAACGCCGTCTATCGCCATCTCGCGCATCTTCCGCTCGGCTACTTCACCCAGATGAAGGCCGGCCAGATCCTGTCGCGAGTGATCAACGATACGTTTGAGACGCGGCTCATTCTCACCCAGATCGTCACGCAGTCGCTGCAGAGCGCTTCGCTCGTGCTCGTCTACATCGCGATCCTGTTCAGCATCTCTTGGCAGCTGTCGCTGATCGCGTTGATAATTCTTCCGCTGCTCGGATTGTCGCTCCAGCCGATGCTCAAGAAACTTCGTCGGGGTAACCTCCGTCGAGGAAATGTTCACGGCGAGATGACCAGCGTCCTGCAGGAGACGATCAGCGGAATCCGTCTCGTGAAAGCGTCGGGCACCGAGGCGTACGAAGAGAGCAGGTTCGCCGAGGGGAGCAACAAGTACGCGAGCAGCAGTCTCAAGATGACCCGTCTGGCGCTGCTGGCTCCGCCCGTGACGGAAATCATCGGGACTGTCATCGCGGTGCTGATATTGTGGATTGGCGCCTGGCAGGTGTTGAGTAGCGGCACGATGACGGGCGCGACACTTCTCGCGTTCCTGACGCTGGTCCTCCGACTTCTGCAGCCCTTGAAGCAGCTCTCGCAGATGCGGACCACCGCGCAGTCTTCGCTCGCGTCCGCGGAGCGGCTGTTTGAGATCCTCGATTCGCCGGCGGAGTTTCAGCGCGATCGCGGCACCCGCGATATGGCGACGTTCGACCGCTACCTGGAATTCGAGAACGTCAGCTTCTCCTACGGCGATGCGCCGGTTCTTTCGAATATCGACTTCAGTGCGAGCAAGGGCGAGGTCGTCGCGCTGGTGGGGCCAAGTGGATCCGGCAAGAGCACGTTGGTGGATCTGATCCCGCGTTTCTATGAGCCAACTGGCGGCCGCATCCTTCTCGATGGAATCGACGTTCGTGACATAAAGCTGCCCGTGCTCCGCTCCCTCACGGGCATCGTGAGCCAGGAAACGGTTCTCTTCCACGACACTGTGCGCAGCAACATCGCGTACGGGGCCACCGATCATCGGTACACTCAGGAACAGATCGAGGCGGCCGCGAAGGCGGCAAACGCCCACGAATTCATCATGGAGCTTCCCCGCGGCTACGATACGCTCCTTGGCGAGCGTGGAACGCGGCTATCGGGAGGCCAGCGGCAGCGGCTGGCGATCGCCCGGGCCTTGCTCACCGACCCCCCAATCCTCATTCTCGATGAGGCCACTTCGGCCCTCGATACGGAGTCGGAGCGTCTGGTGCAGGAAGCGGTTGACCGACTCTTGCAAGGCAGGACGGTGTTCGTGATCGCCCACAGGTTGTCGACGATCACGCACGCCGATCAGATCCTCGTGCTCGAGCGCGGTGAGATCGTCGAACGGGGAACGCACGCCGAGCTGCTGGCCAGGCGGGGCGCGTACCATCGCTTGTATTCGCTGCAGTTCGGTGATGCCGACGAGGCATCGATGGTTCCTTCAGCCGGGTAAGATCATTGCACGTTTTGTTTCTTCATACGGCTCGCGAATGGTCTGGTACCGCGCGCCTGTTTGCCAGGGCCGCGCGGGGAATCTCCGAGCGCGGGGCGAAGGTCACGCTTCTGGTGACTCCCGACAGCAACGTGCATCTCGCGGTGTCGCCGCGCCGCGCTCCGAATCAGCCGCGTCACACGCCGATACCGGAGCCCTTCGAGATCATCCCGTTCCCTACTGAAGGCGGATTTTTCTCGGCCGCACGCAGGCTGAAAAAGATTTTCAGGCGCTGGGATGCGGATGCGATTTTCGTCACGACCGATCGAGAGCATCTGATCGCGAGCACCGCGTGCTGGCTTAGCCGCGGCGGCTCGGTTGTGCGATGGACGCCGGCCGGCAAGAAGCTGGAGATGGCTTTCTCGGGCAGCCTGGCCGCCTGGCTGACGAAGACATCGTATCTGTTCGCCACCGAGACCGATCGTCGCGCGTCGGACATCCCCAAGAACGCGATCGAGAGCGGAACGGCCGAGATCGGTGTGGACATCGCGAGCTATCCGACGAACGGAACGGACGCGGGCGCTGCCGCCGATCCAGCGACCGACAAGGCGGAGGAAGCTGCTCTCAAGTTCATGTTTTGCGTTTATGATCCCACGTCGCGCGGGCGCGCGGCGACCGCAATCAGAACCATGTCGATGCTGGCGCCGAGGCATCCGAATCTGCGATTGATGATCGTGGGACCGGGTTCGGACGACGAGGATCTCCGCATGCAGGCGGCTGCCTTACGGGTGCTGCATCTCGTCAGCTTCCTCGGCGAGCGCGACGATCAGGTGAGCCTGATGAAGGACGCCCACCTTGGCTGGGTGGTGGCGGAGGGTGACACAGGGGTGTACGGGATCCTCGATCTGATGGCGCTCGGGATACCGACCGTTGCGAGCGAGGGTGGAATCTCTCAGCGGTACATAGCGCACGGGATCAGCGGCGCGTTGTATCCGTTCGACGACTCTGCGTCGACAGCCGCGGCTGTTGCCGGATTGCTCCAGAGCGAGGAGTCACGAGTGGCTATGGGGAAGGCGGCGCGCACGCGTGTGGCGAGGGAATTTCCCGAGAGCGCCACCATCGAAGGGTTCGACCGCGCGGCGAACACTGCGCGCACCCGGGGCCGGCGCCCGGGGTGAGTCCATCGAGCCGCGGCTCGCCCGGCGTCACTGCAGTGATCGCGGCCCACGATGAAGCGGCGAACATCGAAGCGTGTATCGCGAGCGTGGATTGGGCGACCGAAGTGATAGTCGTCGAGAACGATTCGCGCGACGACACGATCGCTCTCGCGACAGCGGCAGGAGCAACCGTGATCAGCCCGCCATTCACGACGATCGGCGCGGCGCGGAATCAGGCGATCGTACGAACGAAAACCCCGTGGATTTTCGTTCTCGACGCTGACGAGAGATGTACGCCGGAGCTGGCGAAAGAAATCCTGGACCGAGTCAGGACGACTGCTTGCGCCGCATTCCGGGTTCCTCGTCGCAGCTTCTTTCTCGGCAGGGAGATCCGGCACGGCGGGTGGGGCGGCGGAAAGGATAAGCCGGTTCGCCTGTTCCGGCGGGATCTGCGTTACAACGCGAATCTGGTCCACGAGCATGTCGATATTCCAGAAACCGCGAGGACTGGGGAGCTAACAAATTCACTACTTCATTACACCTATACGTCGCTCGATCAGTATTTTGAGAAGTTCGACAGATACAGCCGCTGGTGGGCGGAGCAGAATTACGCCAAAGGCCGCCGCGGTACAGCGGGTGCGGTATTCTTCAAGCCGCCGGCGCGATTCGTTAGCATGTATCTGTTGAAGGGAGGGTTTCGCGATGGCGCCCGCGGACTCGTTCTGGCTTGTCTCGCGGCAGCGAGCGTGATGGCCAAGTACGCGCGACTCTGGGAACGATCGATCCGTCATGAAAGCTGAGAGTCGGCAATAACATGAAAGTCCTCATCATCGGCAACCACCACTCATGGAGGATGGAGGCCGGGACCGAGCGTGCGCTGAAGCGAGCGGGCCACAAGACGCTCCTCGTGGACGACCGGCGCGCCAAACGGCTGATCGGTCGCAAGCTGACCCAGCGGTGGGTGCTGTCGCAGGCGCGTCGCTTCAAGCCCGATTTCGTAGTTCTCAGCAAGTGCCTGGCGCTCGATCTCGACACGGTCGCGGAGATCATCGATGGCAAGCCCAATTCGATGTGGTACCAGGATCCACAGTGGTACAAGGGCACGTATCGCCCTGACATCGCCCACATCGTGGCAGTCGGAAAGTTGTCGCAGACCTTTTTCGTTTCCGGGTTCGACGCCGAATGGAGAGCACTCGGTCTGCCCGCCAAATTCCTGCCTGCCGCGGGCGATCGAGACTTGAAGCCGGTTTCTCCCAGGCGCAAATATCACTCGGACGTCGCGTTCATCGGCACTGGCTACGATCCCTCGCGCGCGCAGTTTCTGCTGAAGGTCGCCAAGAAATACGACATCAAGGTCTGGGGCAAAGGCTGGGAAAAATGGCGCAAGCCTCTCAACTGGACCGGACGTGCGGTCGAAGGGAAGGAGTTCGCCGCAGTCTGCTCGAGCTCCAACATTTCCCTCGGTGTGAATCCGGATCGGGCGAAGGGAGGACAGGCATATACATCCGACCGGACCTGGATGGTGATTCTTGCCGGCGGCTTCTACCTCGGACACGGAACCCCGGGCCTTACCGAAATGCTCCGCGGCGGCGACCACTGCGACTGGTACACGGATGTCGATTCCTGCCTCGCCAAGATCGACTACTATCTCAAGAACTCCGCGCAGCGCGAGCGGATCAGGCGCGAAGGGCAGGTGTTCGTGCGCAGCAATCACACGTTCGACCAGCGAATCCACAATCTGCTTTCCGGCGAAGCGTTCGTGAATCCGCTGGCGTAAGTCAGTGAAGCACCTCTACGTCACGCAGGACTACGCTCCCGACCTGGGCGGAATGGCCAGGATGCACGTCGAGCTCTGCCGCCGCTTCGGCGATGACGATGAGACCACGATGAGCGTCTCCACAGTCGCAGCGCCCGGAGCAGCGGCCTTCGACGAGCAGGAGGCCTACAGAATCATTCGCCAGCCGTTTCCATTTCAGGGCGCCAAGGTCTTCTCAAACCAGATCCGCTGGGCGCGTTGGCTGACTTCGCGCCGTTCACCGGATTTCGATGTCATACATTGCGGCAACATCAGGCCAGTCGGGTACGCGGTGCGATGGGCGAACAGACAGCTCGGAGTTCCGTATCTCGTCTACGTGTATGGCGGAGATCTTCTGAAGGAAAGAAAGAAAACCGCGCGCAGCCTGCTGAAACGCAGAACCGCGCGCTCGATACTCGGCCACGCCTCGGGAATCGTGGCCATCTCAAAATGGAGCGCGGACCTCGCGCGCGATGTGATGAATGAGGTCGGCATCGACACGCCCCCGCCCATAGCGACGGTCCATCTCGGGACCGACCCGGCGAGATTCAATCCTTCGCGCGACACTGGCGCTCTGCGCCGTCGCTGGGGAGTGGGAGACGCACCGGTGATTCTCACCGTCGCGCGCGTGGTGCCACACAAGGGACAGGACATGGGAATCCGGGCGGTCGCCGCGCTCCGTCACGATTTTCCCGAGCTGCGCTACATCGTCGTCGGCGAGGGACCCGACGAACAACGTCTGCGAGCGCTCACGAAGGAGCTCGGCGTCTCGGACAGAGTCGGATTCGTCGGTGCAATGCGCGACGACGAGCTGCCAGAGGCCTACGCCACTTCGACGATATACCTTGGCGCATCCCGCGTGGTGAGCGACATCGATGCCGAAGGCTTCGGCATCTCGTTCGTGGAAGCCGCGGCGTCGGGGATTCCTTCGGTCGCCGGAGATTCCGGTGGGGTCCGCTCGGCGGTCCGCGACGGCGAGACGGGTATAGTCGTCCCTGCGACCGATTCTGACGCGATCACCGATGCGATTCGGTCGCTACTCCTGAATCCGGAACGCCGCAAGAAGATGGGGATAGCCGGCCGGCTCGCGGTCGAAACGCATTACAACTGGGATCGCGTCGCGCGCGATGTCCGCGACTTCACTTACGCGGTTGTCGGGGCTGCCAAGCAGTGACTCCCACAGAGAAGTCGAC
>JAXDME010000030.1:0-12345 GCA_034666285.1 Gemmatimonadaceae bacterium
CCGGAAATTGCTTGCAACTCCTCTCTCGCGCTCTTTAATTTCGCGCAATGTCCCGCATCTTCAGCGGCATTCAGCCTTCAGGCTCACTGCACATCGGAAATTACCTCGGAGCAGTAAAGAACTGGGCTGATCTGCAGCACAAATACGAGTCGTTCTTTTGCGTCGTCGACTATCACGCCATCACTCAGCCTTACGAGCCGGCGGATCTCCGCGCCCGCACGGCGGATATGGCGCTGTCGCTCCTTGCCGCGGGACTCGATCCGGCGAAGTGCACGCTGTTCGTGCAATCGATGGTTCCGGAACATACCGAGCTGGCGTGGATATTCAACACTCTGACGCCACTGGGCGAACTCGAGCGCCAGACGCAGTTCAAGGACAAGGCAGGTCGCGAAGAGAGCGTTCCAGCGGGCTTGCTCAACTACCCTGTGCTGCAGGCGGCGGACATTCTACTGTATCGGGCCGAGCTGGTGCCGGTCGGCGAAGATCAGGTTCAGCACCTGGAACTGTCGCGCGAGATCGCGCGCAAGTGGAACGGGAGGTTCGATCCCGCGGGTTTCTTTCCCGAGCCCAAGGCGTTGTTGACGCCCGCTAAGCGCATCATGGGGCTCGATGGCCAGGCGAAGATGTCCAAGTCGCTCGGCAACACCATTGACTTGATGGAATCACCGGAATCGGTGTGGGAAAAACTTCGGCCCGCGGTCACTGATCCCGCGCGGGTGCGTCGCTCCGATCCCGGCACACCGGAGGTGTGCAACATCTATCACCTGCACAAGGCCTTCAGTCCGCCCGCCACCGTGGAACACGTTGCAGTGCAATGCCGCACCGCCGGTTGGGGCTGCCTCGATTGCAAAAAAGTTCTTCACGAGTCGATGGAAAAAGAGCTGGCGCCCATTCGTTCCAAAGCCAAAGAGCTCGCGGCCGACCCTAAGAAGATCACCCACACCCTGGCTGCGGGAGCCGAGCGCGCCCATGAAATTGCGCGCGAGACAATGGGCGAAGTGAGAAAGAAAATGGGACTTCGCTAGATCGCAACCGTGCCCGACCCGGAGCTCGTTCAGCGCGCCAGAAACCTGGTGGAACGACTCTCAGAGAAGCCGAGGTTCGCGGGGAGTGAGGAGGAGGCGGATGCCCGCGCGCTGTGCAGGCTGGAGTTGGAGCGCGCCGGCCTGGAGTGTATCGAACGACCGTTTGAGTATTCGCAGTGGCCAGGCAGGTGGGGAACCCCGGTCGCAGCCGCGCTCCAGACTGCAACAATCTTCATTGTCGCGCGTACTGCAAGTCATCGGGGGCCACTGGTTGCCTTGATCATTGGGGCGGCTTTGTACGTCGCTCTGATCTTCGCGTCTGCTGATGTGAAGCGACGGTGGATTATTGCTCTGCCTTTTCAACGATCCAAGTCGGTGAATCTCGAAGCCGCGCGCGGAGACCCTTCGGTATGGCTCGTTGCTCATCTCGACTCCAAGTCCCAGACAATGCCGATGCTGATACGAATTGCGAGCTCGATCGGAATGGCGGCGGTGACGGTGAGCGCGGCTGTGGTGCTTCTGCTGTCGTTGCGTGGCGACACGGACGCGAGCGCAACCTGGCGCGTGATCGAGATCTCAGCTGTGATTGTGGCGCTGCCTTCGATCCTGTGCTGGGCCCGGAATCAGTCCACGGGCGCGCTCGACAATGCAAGCGGAGTAGCGGCGGTGTTGCTCGCGGCGCAGTCGTTATCATCCATGCGGACCCTCGGAGTGCTGATCACGAGCGGAGAAGAGATGGGGCTAGCGGGTGCGCGCGTATGGGCGGCGAAGGCACCTCCGGGAATCACCGCGTTGAACTGCGACACCATAGATGACGCTGGCATCTGGCGGATGATGTATACAGGTCCGATTCCGCGACGGATAAATGCCGCCGCGGAAGCAATTTCGTCCTCCACCGTACTAAAGGCTGTGATGGGGCGGATGATTCCGGGAATCCTTGCGGACAGCATGGCTTTCGCCGACAGAGGTATTGAATCCGTCACAGTGAGCAGAGGATCTACGTCGACACTCGCGCGCATCCATACACGGCGCGATAATTCAATTGCATTTACGGGAAGCGGTGTTGCGGAGGCGAGCGCGCTCCTCGCTGCTTTAACGAGGGAACTGGCCTGATGACGCTACTGATCCTTGCGGCGGTAATAATCCTGTCCCTTGTCCTGATCGTCCTTGGACTGCCGGGACTATGGATAATGGTGGCGTCGGCGGTCGTCTATAATATGATTGTGCCGGGCGATCCGATCGGCTGGGTCTCCCTGATCGCGGTCGCTGTGCTTGCGTTGGTGGCGGAGTTGCTCGAGTTCACGATGACAGGGCGGTACGCGCGGAAGTACGGCGGCTCGAGACGGGCAGGTTGGGGCGCGATACTAGGCGGAATCATCGGTGCAATGGTCGGATTTCCCGTGCCTATCGTCGGCCCGGTCATTGGAGCTTTTGTCGGGTCGTTTGTGGGAGCACTTGTCGCGGAGCTTACGGGTGGGGCGTCAGCAGGCGACGCAACGCGGGTCGCCAAGGGAGCGCTGATTGGGCGGGTCGTCTCTACAATGCTGAAGATCGGAATCGGATTTACCATTGGCATCTGGATTTTCATTGCGGCAATGAAATAACCACTGATCCTCTAATTCACATGACTCCAGGCGAAGCGGTTGAACGGCAGGATCCGGCTCCGGCGGAAGCCGACGGCGAGGGCAAGTATGTCTACTGCATCATCCGTCTCGATCGTTCACGCGAATTCGGCGAGATCGGGATCGGCGGAGGGGCGCGCGTCTACACGGTGACCCACAACGATCTGGCGGCCGTCGTCAGCGATACGCCAATCGTGATCTACGATCCCACCCGAGAGAACGTGCTCGCCCACGAATTTGTCAACGAGACGGTGATGCGCGAGTTCACGCTCATCCCGATGTCCTTCGGCACTGTCTTTCGCTCGGAGAAGGACGTGCTCGCGCTGCTCAAGTCCACGTATCAGGCTTTTACTGACGTGCTCGAGAAGATGCAGGACAAGATCGAGTTCGGACTCAAGATCCTCTGGGACCGCGACAAAGTCGTCGCAGTCATCGAGCGCGACAACGACGAGATCCGCCGCCTGAAGGACGAGATCACGCGCAACGCCGCGTCTTCGACCTACTTCGCTCGCATGCAGCTCGGCAGGCTCGTCGAGGCGGCCATGGAAGAGGCAAGCAACAGGTACGTCGCCGACGTGCACGAGCAGCTGAAGGACGTGTCTGTCGCCAGCCGCAGCAACAAGGTCATTGGCGATCGCATGATCCTGAACGCCGCGTTCCTTGTGGACAGAAAAGCGGAGAAGCAGTTCGATGAAAAAGTGAAGGCGATCAGCCGCCAGTACGAAGACCTTCTTACTTTCAAGTACACAGGACCGTGGCCGCCTTACAACTTCGTCAACATCAAGCTCAAGCTCGAAAAGGCGACCTGATAAAACTCTGATATATGGGAATTCTCACCAACATCCTCCTTGCTCCTTTTCTAGCCCCGATCTACGGGACGAAATGGACGCTGGACAAAGTCGATCGCGTCGTGCGCGAGCAGCTGACGGACGACACGCCCATCAAAGAAGACCTGATGGCGCTGCAGATGCAGCTGGAAATGGGCGAGATCGACGACGAGGAATACGTCAAGCGCGAGGCGGAGCTGATGCAGCGTTTCCGCGAGGTCCGCGAGTGGCGCGAGAAGCTCGGCATGCCGACCAGTGGTGGACCCGTACGCGTCGCTGAAAGCGACGAGACAGAGTAGTCAGATCAGAGTCCTGATCTGATGAGCCAGCACCTTTGCTATGTGTATGGAGTGGTCGGCTCGTCGACCGAGACAGTCACGGCTCCCGGGGGCATCGACGGTGGAACGGTCACACTGATTCCGAATGGCGAGTTCGCCGCGCTGGCTACTCTGGTCAGTGCCGACGACTACGCACCCGAAAAAATCGAGACTCTCACCGCCGATGTTGCGTGGGTCACCGATCGGGCTACTGCGCACGACCGGGTTCTCACCTGGGCTTCCGACGTCGGCGCGGTGATCCCGTTTCCCATGTGGACGCTTTTCAGCGACACCAAAGGTGTCAACTCCATGCTGGCGAAACGCACGACCGAGCTTCGGCGAACTTTCAAGCGCGTTGGAGATGGACGAGAGTTCATAATTCGCGTGTACGTGCAAACGGGCGTGCTCAAGGGCCATATGGCGGAGCACAGCACCGAGCTCGCGTCGCTTGAAGCACAGGCCGCCAAGGCAACGCCCGGGCAGAAATATCTGCTCGAGCGCAAGATCGAAAACTTGCGGAAGGATGCGGGTCGCGATCTGACAGGGAAAGTTGCGACCGAAATCCACGACGCGCTCAGCGCTGTCTCTATGGAAACGGTGCGCGAGCAACCAGTGAACTCGGGGGCGGCACGCGAACAGGGGCGCGCAATTCTCAACGCATCGTTCCTCGTCGCCCCGGCGCGCGTCGTCGAGTTCCAGCGCGAGTTGACGACGATGGTCAACAAGTACGAGCCCTCCGGATTCAAGTTCGACTTTACGGGGCCCTGGCCACCGTATCACTTCGTTGGCGAGGGGACAGAGTGACTCTCGACGACCTACTCGGCGAGGAGCAGCTCGAGCTTGCGGAAGTTCTCAGTCACGTCCTCGACAAAGGCGTCGTGCTCCGTGGTGAGGTCATGCTTGCGGTTGCGGACATCGATCTCATTCGCCTTGACCTCGGCCTTCTACTGACGGCAGTGGAGTCGGTGGTGAGACGCGGCGGCGCGGGAGGGCTCGGTGACCTCAGCCTGGCTGCGCCTCCTCGTACAGCGAGGCCCGCGCCAATTCGTCCGTCAGGATCGACGATGGAGAGTCAGGTTGTCGACAGCCTGGATGCTCCGAAAGGTGCCACGACTGCTCCTCTGGAAGCAGTTGCAGAGGGACTCCCTCCGCGTCTTAATACGGACCCCGATAAAATCGAGAACGGGCTCGCCAAGCTCGTCTTGACGTTGATTGAGGTATTGCGTAAGGTCCTAGAGCACCAGGCAGTTCGGCGAATGGAAGGAGGGCATCTGAGCGACGAAGAAGTCGAGCGTCTCGGTGTCGCGTTACTCCGCCTCAACGATCGGATGCAGGACATGAAGGGGACTTTCGGGCTGACTGACGAAGATCTCCAGATAGATCTGGGCCCATTGGGAAAGTTACGCTAACACGGCGACGAGCCGAACGGAGAAAACTGCTTGGCAGACTTAGTATCCCCGTCGCGCAGCTATGGTCTGGTCGACATCCTGGACCGGGTGCTCGACAAGGGCCTCGTTGTCGTCGGCGACATAAAGATCAATCTCGCCAACGTTGAGCTCCTGACCATTCAGATACGTCTTCTCATCTGCTCGATCGATAAGGCCGAGCAGATCGGATTGAACTGGTGGAAGACGGATCCGCGGCTCAGCACTTATGCTGCGTCCGCAGCCCTCCCACAAAACAAACACGCCGCCTCGGCACCACAAACAGAGGAGTCACGACATGGCAGTTGAGCGTTCCCCGAGCGGTAGCTCGCTTATCGATGTTCTCGATCGCGTTCTCGACAAGGGTATTGTCATCGACGCCTGGGTCCGTGTCTCCCTGGTTGGCATCGACCTCGTGACGGTCGAAGCTCGCATTGTGGTCGCATCCATCGAGACCTATCTCAAGTACTCGGAAGCAGTCGGACTCGCTGTGCCGGGATCCCGCCCATTCCGCGAGCTCGCCCCGGGTGGCGCAGACGAGCTCGATCGGATGCGTGTGGAAAATGCTGACCTGAAGCGGCGGCTTGAGCGACTCGAGGCGTGAGAGTGCAGCGGTAGCCGCCAGTCCGCAGCTAAGCGGTGAGAGGCTCGCCGAGCTTCTCACCGCTATCTCCGAGGCACCTGACTTTGTCACTGCGGCGACCTATATGATCGCCCAGCTCGCTGACATCCTCGGAGCGAGGCGAGGGATCGCCATCACGCTCGACACTCCACCGCGCCGGTTCGTAAGCACCGCGAGCATCGGCTTCGAGCGCGAAGCTGCACCGTCAATCTCACTCGCGGTGGACGACCTCTCCAATCCAATCGTTATTTCCGCGCTCTCGCTTCACGCGGTGACCTGCGCGAGCGGCGCTCCGGTGCCGGGCCTTCCCTTTGGTGAATGGGTCGCGATCCCATTCCCGCAGCCGCAGTACCGGGGTGCGCCTCACGTGCTGAGCGATGCCGAGCTCGACCAAATACATCTCGACGGGTGCGAGATAAGGCGGCGCAGCGCGATCGACAGAAGAAGGCGGCTGGGGCACGCTCCGGCGGGCGTCGTGCTGATCGAGGCTTCGATCGATGAGCCACTGCTTGGCGAGTTGATACACGCGGCCTCCTTGGCCGGCCCGGTGTTGTCACGCATGGCGGCAGTAGAGGAGTTCCGGCTCTCCACAAATCGGCTTGACCAACAGCGCGAAATGCTCACGGCGATCGTGAACTCCCTGCCAGATCCGATCGTTATCATCAACGCGGAGCACGCGATCGTCGTCCAGAACAAACGCGCCGAACACTTGCTTTCCACCAGCGACAAGGATTCCGAAGGCCGTCGTCGCGCTGTCGAGATCAACAACCTGTTGTTCACATCGCATCTATCCAAGACTGCGATGGGCTCCAATGAGGGCGCCGGCTCCCGTGAGCTGAATCTCGTTGATCCTGACGAGGGTACAGATCTTCTGTTCGAGGTTCTCACCCACGATCTCGGTGGGCTGGAAGCTGCTCAGGCAGGATCCACTGTTTCCGTTCTTCGGGATGTCACCGATCTCCGTCGCGCAGCTAATGAGCTCGAGCGCCAGGTTCAGAGGGTCCGGCTGGCAGAAATCGAGGCGAAGAGAGAGCGCGACCGCTTGAACCTGATCCTCGAGAACGTCGCCGACCCGATTCTCGTCACCGACGACCGCTCGAACATTATCCTGATGAACAAGGAAGCCGAGCAGCTGTTCGAATCGGACGACAGCCAGCAATGGGAGCGAGCGGCGACTGTCCAGGCGAACGATACCAAGTTTACGACTTTCATCTCGGATTTCACCATCAGCCCGTCGACGGCCCGTCGAGAGGAGATGACGCTCCACATCCCGGGCACGGGTATCGAGCTCCCTGTCGAAGTCGTATCGGGAAAGATCCTGAATCGGCGCGGAGAGCCGCTCGCGATCGTGTCCGTATTGCACGATCTAACGGAGCAGGTCGAGAACGAGCGGTTGTACGACGAGCTCAAAACGTTCTCCAGCCAGCTGGAGGATCGCATCCAGGCGGCGACCGCCGACCTCGCCGAGCAGAACACGAGGCTGCAGTGGCAGTCGCGCGAGCTGGAGAAGGCGAATCGATTGAAGTCGGAATTCCTCGCGAGCATGTCGCACGAGCTGCGCACGCCGATCAACGCGCTCATCGGCTACGCCTCACTGATGCTGGACCGGATCTACGGCGATCTCACTCCCCGCCAGGAAGAAGGGCTGAACCGCATCCAGGGCGCCGCGCAGCACCTGCTCGCGTTGATCAACGACATCCTCGATCTGGCCAAGATCGAAGCGGGCCGTATGCCGCTGCATCTCGACGATGTGACTCTCGGAGACATCGTCAGGGAGATCTCCCAGCAGATCGAGCCGCTGGTCAAGAAACGGGCGCTCACGTTCAACGTCGAGATGCCCTCGAAGGACATCATGCTTCACACCGACCGGACCAAGGTCAAGCAGATCCTTCTCAATCTTCTTTCCAACGCGGTGAAGTTCACGCATCAGGGTGGAATCTGGATAACTATCTCGAAGGACGAAGAAGATCTGCGGTTCGACGTCCGCGACACCGGCATCGGAATTCGCGCGACAGATCTGGAATCCATCTGGGAGGACTTCCGACAGGTGGACCAGTCGCGGACGCGTGAATTCGGAGGAACCGGCCTTGGCTTGAGCATCACTCGCAAGCTCGTCGACGCCCTGGGCGGACACGTTTTCGCGGAAAGCGTGTTCGGAAAGGGGTCGACATTCACCGTTGTGCTGCCGATCAGCACTGTGGCGCGTCCGGACGATCCGCCCCGCGTGATAGACGAGGTCCCTCCGCCAGCGCCAGTCCGGCGTTGACACGGAACCCCGAAAAGGTAGATTGAACCAACGCCCCGAAGCTCTCGGGGCGTTTTCTTTTCCCTCCGCTCGAACCTACCGAACTCAACCAGATGTTCGACTCGAAAACACGCACGATCGTCGTCGTCGGCGCGCAGTGGGGCGACGAGGGTAAAGGCAAGCTCGTCGACGTCCTTTCCGAGCGCGCCGACTGGGTGGTCCGCTACCAGGGCGGCGCCAACGCTGGGCATACCGTCCAGATCGGAGAGAAGTCGTTCGTGCTCCATCAGATTCCCAGCGGCATCCTGCACCCGGGAGTTCGGTGCGCGATCGGGAACGGCGTGGTGCTGGATGTCGAGACGCTGTTCGCCGAGATCGATGAGTTGGTCTCCGACGGGATCGACGTCGAGGGCCGGCTTTACGTAAGCGACCGTGCCCACCTGGTGATGCCCTACCACAAGCTGATCGATGCCCAGAGCTCGGCCAGCAAGGAGATCGGCACGACCGGTCGTGGCATCGGGCCCGCATACGAGGACAAGTACGGCCGCCGGGGCATTCGGGTGCTGGACCTGAGAAATCCGGAGCGTCTGAGAAAGCTCATTGAGCGGGGTGTCGCGCACGCAAACATCGAGCTGGCGACCTCAGGAACAAAGCGTGCGGACGTCGATTACACGCTCGAACTGCTCGGCCGCTTCGCCAAAAGACTTCTGCCGCTCGCCGAAGACGTCGGGCTCAGGATCCATCGCGCGATCATCAGCGGTGCTGCCGTACTGCTCGAAGGCGCGCAAGGCTCACTGCTCGACATCGATCACGGGACCTATCCCTACGTGACCTCGAGCAGCACGACCTCAGGCGGGGCAGCTACGGGCGTTGGCATTGCTCCGAAAGAGCTCGACTCAGTCATCGGCGTCGTCAAAGCCTACACGACAAGAGTCGGGAACGGTCCGCTACCGACGGAGTTCGAGGAGCCGCTCGCTTCCGAAGTGCGCAAGCTCGGCAACGAGTTTGGCGCGACCACCGGACGACCGCGGAGATGCGGTTGGTTCGACGGGGTCGTGGTCCGCTACGCCGCGCGCGTGAACGGCCTGACCGATCTGGCTGTCACGAAGCTTGACGTCTTGGACACCCTGGATCGCATTGGCCTCTGCACGGGCTATGAAGTCGACGGCGAGGTTTACGACGAATTTCCCGCAGACCTGAGCCTGCTCGACCGCGCGATTCCGAGGTACGAGTGGTTCGAAGGATGGAAGAGCTCGACGGCTGACGCGCGCGGTCTGCTCGATCTCCCGGCACCGGCTCGACGCTACCTCGACCGCATACAGTCGCTGGTCGAAACTCAGATCACTTACGTCAGTGTCGGAACGCGCAGAGACCAGATCATCGGGGTGGAAGGCGCCGTCCCTGCGGCTTCGGCCGCCGTCACTTAACGGTTGAGCGCAATGTCGGACGACGCGGACCTCGTCATCGTTGGAGCGGGGCCGTGTGGGCTCGCTGCCGCGATCTCGGCACTGAAGGCGGGGCTGAAGCCGCTGGTCATTGAGTCGGAAGTTGCGGTCAGCACGATCGCCGCTTATCCGCCTTACGTGCGTTTCTTTTCGACCGCAGAGAAGCTGGCGATCGGAGAGCTGCCTTTCGTCATCGCGACCGAAAAGCCGAGCAGGCGGGATGCCCTCGCTTATTACAGGGCCGTAGTGCTGCATTTCCGAATTCCGCTGCGCCAGCGCGAACGTGTCACAGCGATCGAGAGACAATCTTCCGCCGACACTTTTGTAGTCCGCTCCCGTACGAGGTCAGGCGAAGAACGCAGAACGAGAACGCGCGCCGTCGTCGTCGCCACCGGATACTTCGGATCACCGAATCGGATTGGAGTTCCGGGAGAGGACTTGCCTCACGTCTCGCACACCTATCACGAGGGTCACGAAGCCTTCCTGCAGGACGCGATCGTCGTGGGCGGAGGAAATTCCGCCGCGGAGGCGGCACTCGATTTGTGGCGCTCGGGAGCGCGCGTGACGCTGGTTCATTTTGGCCCGACCTTCGACAAGAAGATCAAACCATGGGTGCTCCCCGATTTTACAAATCGAGTGAAGGAGGGACTCATCGGTGTTCGGTGGAATTCGCGGGTCGTGGCCATCGAGCCGGAGCAAGTGGTCATCCGTACATCAGAGGGCGATGACCGGCTCAAGGCCGACCGGGTGTATCTCATGACCGGATTTGCGCCGAGTCTGGATCTGTTGCGCGAGACGGGAGTTCCAATCGATCTCGAAACCGGTATCCCAAGGCACAATTCTGAGACGCTCGAGACGGCCATTCCGGGGGTGTATATCGCGGGAGTCGTCGTGGCAGGTTATGACGCGAACAAGGTGTTCATCGAAAATGGCCGATATCACGGTGATCGCATCGTCGCGCACCTGCTCGGCAAGCGCGCGCCATCGGAGCCGAAATTGAGCGCGGAACTGGATACATAAAGGCACGCTGGGAAGCGGGAAGAGGGGACGGTGTGACATTCCCCGCTTCCCGCGCCCCGCCTCCCGCCTCTAGCTTTCCCCTATGCCAAATCACCCAGACGTGATGGAGAAGCTCGTTTCGCTCGCCAAGCGGCGCGGCTTCATCTTCCAATCCTCAGAGATCTACGGCGGCACCGGCTCCGTGTGGGATTACGGCCCGCTCGGCGTCGAGCTGAAGAAGAATCTCAAGGATCGCTGGTGGCACGCGATGGTGCGCGCCCGGAACGACATCGAAGGGCTCGACGCCGCGATACTAATGCATCCCCGGGTATGGGAAGCGAGCGGGCACGTGAGCGGCTTCGTCGATCCGCTGGTGGACTGCCGGAACTGCAAGAAGAGATTTCGTGCCGACGACCCACGCATCAAGGGCACGCCTGGAACACCCGATGCGCAGTGCCCCGCGTGTGGAATGAAAGGCACGCTGAGCGAAGCGCGTCAATTCAATCTGATGTTCAAGACCTTCATGGGTCCGGTCGAGGAATCGGCGGCCGTCGTTTATCTGCGCCCGGAAACAGCGCAGGGGATCTACGTGAACTTCCTGAACGTGCAGCAATCGACGCGACAGAAGGTTCCGTTCGGAATTGCGCAGATAGGAAAAGCTTTTCGCAACGAGATCACGCCAGGAAACTTTATTTTTCGCACGCGTGAGTTCGAGCAGATGGAGATGCAGTTCTTCGTCGAGCCCGGCACAGACATGAAATGGTTCGAGTACTGGAAGCAACAGCGCATGGACTGGCACCGCGCCCTCGGTCTCGCCGAAGACAGGCTCCAATTCCACCAGCATACCAAGGACGAGCTCGCGCACTACGCGCGCGCGGCCTTCGACGTCCAATTCGATTTCGGGGGAACGCTGGGCTTCCAGGAGATCGAGGGCGTGCACAATCGCGGCGATTTCGATCTCTCGCAGCACCAGCAGTTCTCCGGCAAGAAGCTCGAGTACTTCGACCAGCCGAACAACAAGAGGTTTCTTCCGTACGTGATCGAGACATCGGTCGGCGCCGACAGGACGGCGCTGGCGGTTTTGGTGAACGGATATCGGGAAGAATCGGTCGAGGGCGAGTCAGAAGGTCGCACTGTGCTTGGGCTGGACCCTTCGATTGCTCCGATCAAGGCTGGGGTCTTTCCCCTTGTGAAGAAGGACGGGATGCCGGAGATGGCTCATCGAATTGCGGACGATCTGAGAGAGTCGTTCACGGTCTTTTACGACGACAGCGGCGCAATAGGCCGGCGCTACCGGCGCCAGGACGAAGTGGGCACGCCGTTCGGAATCACAGTTGACGGTGAATCCATCTCGAATGGCACTGTGACGGTGCGCGACCGCGACACGCTCAAACAGGAACGGGTCGACGCGGCAAAGCTCAAGGACTATCTGGGAGCGAAGCTCCGCACGTGAGCGCATTGTCCCTTCAGCGCCTGCGAGCTGAAGGCCAGGCGTTCATGGAAGCGATCTCGCGCGAGGGATATCTCGCCCTCGCGGGTCACAAGAAGACCGCCGAGTTCCAGCCGATCTACCAGCAGTACGACCAAATCCTCGGACCCGACGCGCTCGAGCTGACACTCGAAGCGTTTCGCTCCTCCCCGGAAGGGAGCGACGACAAGCGGTCGGCGCGGTGGCTTCTGGAGTGGGAGATCGAGTCCCAGGCGTCCAAGCCGTTGGCCGCGCTCGACGAGCGCGAGATCGAGTGGGAAAATTCGGCCGTGATTCGGTCGCCCGACGGACGCGTCATCCAGTACCAGGCTGCCCCGATCGAGATCGCGA
>JAXDME010000031.1:0-5438 GCA_034666285.1 Gemmatimonadaceae bacterium
GCGGCCGCTCAACTTGTCGTAGGGGTCCATCCAGGACCGCAACGCCTTCACTTCCTGAAGAGTTGCCTGCGCCTTTTCCTGGTTGGTCCAGAAGGCCGGGTCGGCCATCTCGGCGTCGAGTACGCTCAGGCGAGCGCGCTTGCCGTCGATGTCAAAGATACCTCCGCAACTCCGCCAGGCGGTCCCCGCTCTGTTTCAGACCGCGGCTGCGTTCACTTTCCGCCATTTTCTAACTATCCTCGAAGCCTTAGAAGATTTTCTTGCCGGCGCCCAGCACTTCGTTGAGTGCTTCCTGGAAATACGTCGTGCTCTCGGCGAGCGGTTGCCCTACCTGCGCAATATACTCTTCAAAGCTCTTCTTGATCTCCTCTCTGAAAAGTTGCTTCAGCGTTCCGTCGCGAAGGCCCTCGGCGTGTTTTGCGGGATGGTAGGTGATGATGTCCGAAACGAGGGCCCGAGCTAGTCGCTTGGCGCGCTGATTCGGATCTTTCGAGAGGAACGGGTTGAGCGGGCGCCGCGCACCCGACTCGGATCCGATCGCCGAAGAGGATGGTTGAGCGCCAGCCGGTCGCGCAGGAGTGGCGACTGGGCGCGGAGGGGTCGGCGTGCGGGAAGCGGAAGGAACGAACGGGGGCGCTGCGGGAGCCGGAGCAGGCGGCGCGGTCGGAGCCGAAAACGGTGGTGCTCCGGCTGGCCTGAACGGAGGAAGCGGCGGCGGTGGCGTGAACTCCGGCAGCACCGATGCCGGAGATGGCGGCGTCGCGGTCGCGGCGGCCGTCGAGCGATCGATCGCGTCGGGTTGTGGACGCGCACTGGCGGAAGTGTCTACGGGTCGCGACGGGGCTGGAGCAGCGGCAGGCCGCGGCGGTGTGGGGGTGTAGGGTGCGCTATCCCAGCTAGATTGGGCTGATGGAGTCGACCTGCCCCCCCCCGAGTCGCTCGGCGGAGCTGACGCGCGTTCGCTCCCCGAGGGAGGCGTATTCTGTCCGGTCGGCGCGGGGATGGAGATCACGCCGCTGCATACAGAGCAGCGAGCGCGCACGCCCGTCGATGGAACCTTGGCAGGGTCCACTCTGAAAATTGAACGGCAATCCGGGCAGCTTACGTTCATTCGTTCTCTCCGATCATTCGCGCGTCACGTATCGCCGGAAGCGGCTCCTGCGGGGTTACGCGGTCGTCGCTTCGTCGATCAACAGTATAAACTGAGCCAGGAAGGCTCTTTGCGTACGTTTTCATTTCTGTGGCAAGTTGGCTCGCCTGACGGGCCGAGGTCAATGTGCGGCGGAGGTTGGTGACCACTCCGATGGAGAGAGTCATCAACGGGACGCGATCGAGATGGCCTCGTCGGTCCTTACCGAAAAAATAGCCTGCCCTGCGATCCTGCTCGGAATATTGGTAGGGTGCGAGCAGGTCGAACGTCGCGACAATTTCACCGCAGACGGCTGGAATCGCGTTATAGGGGATTACGAAAATGAAGTCGTCTCCCCCGATATGCCCGATGAAGCCGTCCTCGCCGCATGTTCCCTTCACCACGTCGTGCAGCAGCTTCGCCAGGATGCGAATCACTCGGTCGCCTTCGTTGTAGCTGTAGCGATCGTTGAATTCCTTGAAGTGATCGAGGTCGGCGTAACACACCGCGAAGTAGTCGCCGAGCGCAAGCCGGCGTCCTATCTCGCCTTCGATTGCGGAAGTACCGGCAAGGCGAGTCGACGGATGTACGATGAGGTCTCGCTCGGAGCGAATGAGCATCGCGTCGAGACGGCGCACCGACTCGGGTCCGGGCATCCCGTCCCGAATGACTTCATCGGCGCCCGCGTCGAAAGCCGCGGAAAGTTGCTCGTTTTTCTTTCCGCAGAGGACGACACAAGGTACGACGCCCGTATACGAATCCTTCTTCACTCTGTGGAGAGCGGCGAGCACGGACTCGGTTTCATTCCGCGCATCGAACACGACGAATCGCGGGCGCGCGCGGAGGCCGATCGACATCAGCTCATCACCGGAGCTGAGGGTGACGACCGATGCCTCCTGTTCCGCAATCCAGGCGCTTACGTGCGCCGGTAGAGCGGCGTCGTCCGGCGAAAATCGTATCGCGTTCGGCTGCTGCAAATTGGTGGTCTTCCGGTCCCGGTGATCCAGCTCTATCAGAAGAAAAAAAACGCCACTGCCAGTACTGCATACGCCAAAAGCAAAAAGGCTCCTTCGAGCCAGTTCGATTCCGCGTCTCTGATGACCGATGACGCGACACCCACCGCCAAGGCGATACTCGCGACTTCCATCGTCGTGAACGCGAGATCCATCGGCTGGTGAAACGCCATCCCAAGAAGAACCAACAACGGCGCGATGAGCAGCGCCACCTGTATACTGGACCCAATGGCGATGTTGAGCGCGAGATCCATTCGGTTTCGCACCGCCATAATGATCGCTGAGCTGTTTTCGGCAGCGTTGCCGATGATTGGGATGAGGATCAATCCGACGAAAAATTCAGACAGCCCCAACACCTTCACCGCCGACTCGGTCGCCGATACCAGCACTTCCGCCATCACCCCAACAGCGATGGCCGATATAACCAGCACAGCCATTGCCTTCTTTGACGACCATTTTGGGGCTACAGTCACGGCTGGATCGCGTGAATCCGAGCCAAAACTCGATGAATGCGTCCCCAGAGAGAACACCAGCCAGGCCACGTACCCCGCGATCAGGAGAAACGCGATGTAATGGGACATCCTGACCGTGGCCACCCGGCCGGGATCGGGGTGAAGGGCGTGGAACAGCGCGGGCACCGCAAGCCCGAACACGGCGATGAGCAAAACGGTCGTACTAAGTCCGGCGAGATTCCGGTTGAATTTCTGGACCTTGAACTTCAGGCCGCCAGCAAAGAGGGCGATGCCTAGAACGAGCAACAAATTGCCGAGGATGGACCCGGTAATGGAGGCCTTTACCAGATCGATCAGGCCTGCCCGCAGCGCGACGGAAGCGATGATCAGCTCGGCGAGGTTTCCCATCGTGGCGCTTAGGACGCCCCCGATGGCAGGGCTTGTGTGCTCGGCTACGCTTTCTGTCGCGGCGCCCATTACCCCCGAAAGAGGGACGATTGCGAGCGCGGCGAGGATGAAAACAGCGATCGGCGGAGCGTCCAGCAATCGGGCGACGATCGCAATCGGAACGAAGACGAGAAGCGCGTAGAGTATTTTCAGAGAGGGCGGCTCAAAACAGATATCGGAGGGAGATCCACACCGGCGACTGCCCGTTGTCCGCGGGAATGCCGCCAAACGTGCGGGCTATGTCGAAGGCAAACGACCCGCTCTCGAGCCCAAACCCGAGCGATTCGGTGGCGTCTGCACGCCGATCATGCCCGACGTATCCTGCCCTGAGATGCACTTTACCTTCGTAAAGTACATCGGTGCCGAAGCGAATCGCTTTTCCGCCAAAGGATCGGGTGTCCACGTAACTCGCCGATGCACGGAGCTCGGTGTCTTTAACGTAGCGATCGAGGAATTTTAGGCGGTACATGGCGCCGATGTCGAGCTGAGTTGGCAGCGGATCGCGCTGGTTTGTCTGTTTGGAATTAAGGCGGCCCCCAAGATTCCGCAGCGCGACACCGAAGGAAAGAGGCCCGGCCACTGACACCCGGTATTGTGCTCCGAGGTCCACGGCGCGCGAGCTTTCCACTGCTGCCCCAACTGTTGCACACTGGCCGGAGCAGTCTACGCGCAGTTGAATGATCTTGTAGGTCAATCCGGCGTCGAAGCGCTTGGTGAGCTGCGCAGCGTAGGTGGTAGCGAGCACTACGTCCCGCGGCAGAATGACGCCGATCACCTGACCGAGATCATCCGTAACCTGCTGCTCTCCAAGGTCGAGCACGCCGATGGAGAGCGCTGCCGTTCCATACGCTCGTGAAGGCAGGACGAAGGCAAATGCATCTCCAGCGCCGGCAACAGTTTTCGAGTGATGGATGGCGAGCTCACGTTTGGCTTGACCCGCCACCGATGCGGGGTTCCACCAGATTCCCTCGCTGCCTGGTTTCGCCGCTACCATCGCCTGCCCCATCCCGACGGCTTGCGCACCAGTGGGAAGAAGGAGGAAGAGAGCGCCCTCGCTGCCCGTCGTCGTTGTCTGGGCCCGCGCGCCTACGGCGACGAGGCTCGCGAGCGCGAAGCTAGAAAGGAGTCGCCTCATCGATCAGCATGATGGGGATGTCTTCGCGCACAGCATAGCGGAGCCGACACTTGTGGCAGACAAGAACCTGTTCTGCTTCCCGATACTCCAGCTCCGATTTGCATTTTGGACACACGAGGATCTCGAGCAGACGCTCCGACAAGCTCATTTGCTTTTTCCTATTGCCAGTTGATAGCCGAATCTCGACAAGCTGCCCGGATTCTTCCGCCAGTTGGCGAGCACTTTCACCCACAGATCGAGGTAGACCTTTTCGCCTACGAATAGCTCGATCTTTTTGCGGGCCGCTTCGCCGATGGAGCGTATTCGCGCGCCCTTGGCTCCAATGATGATCGCTTTTTGACTATCCCGCTCCACGTAAATTACTGCGCGGATGTAGAGAGGGGAGCGACCCTCGCGATATTCCTCCACCTGGACCGCGACGCTGTACGGCACTTCATCATGCAGCTGCTCGAGCACGGTCTCTCGCACGAGCTCGGCGACGAAGAATCGGACGGGCTGAGTGCTGATGTCTTCTTCCGGATAGAGAAACGGACTCTCAGGAAGATGCTGAGCGACCCGGGCCATCAGGTCCGGAACGCCTTCGCCCGTCAGCGCGGAGACAAGTACGACGTTATCACTCGACAAAAGCTCGCCGCGCCGCGACGGACTGAGTGCGTCCGATTTGTTGAGAGCGATAATCATGGGCGCGGTTGGCGGACTAGCGAGACCCGCTGCTTCTGCCAACGGCGGGGGCTGTCCTTCGGTCGCATCCGCGAGATAGATGATGACATCCGCCTCGTCCAGCGCGCGTACGGCGGTCGACCGCATCGCTTCCTGGAGCGGATATTTGGGATTGAGCAATCCAGGCGTGTCGAGGATCACGAGCTGTGAGTCTTCGCTCGTGTATATCCCGACGATGCGGTCGCGGGTCGATTGTGGCTTAGGGCTGGTGATGCTCAGCTTCTGCCCGACGATGCGATTGAGCAGCGTCGATTTTCCGACGTTCGGCTTCCCTGCTACTGTGACGATTCCGGCTCTGGGCATAAAGGAAACTAGTCCGGTTGAAGCCACAAGAGACAACTGAACGCGCTCGAGTTTGGTGCAGTTGCAATTCCGCCTACAAAAAAACAAAGGCCCGCCACTTTCGTGACGGGCCAATGAGATGCCGGCGACGGCCTACTCTCCCGCGTCCTCTCGGACGGAGTACCATCGGCGCTGTAGGGCTTAACGACCGTGTTCGGAATGGGAACGGGTGTGGCCCCTACGCTCTAGTCGCCAGCGAA
>JAXDME010000032.1:0-5700 GCA_034666285.1 Gemmatimonadaceae bacterium
CCGGTGTGAAGAAAGTGTGTCCGGATTGCCAGGTGATCGCCCAATACGCGGGCGTCACGCCGGACGCGTTCAAGAATCCCGGCAAGGGCAAGGAGCTGGCACTGAGCCAGTACAATCAGGGCGTCGAGGTGATCTTCCACGCCGCCGGCTCGACGGGGCAAGGGGTGTTCGAGGCAGCACGCGCGACCAACAAGCTGGCGATCGGAGTGGATTCGGATCAGAACGATGAGGCGCCCGGACACGTTCTCACGTCGATGGTGAAAGGCGTGAACACGGTTACGTTCGACGCGATCCGCAGGGTGCAGAGCCACACCTTCAAGGGCGGGATCTACTCGTTCGGATTGAAAGAGGGCGGCGTCGGCTACGTCTACGACGACCGCAACCGCGCGCTGATTCCCGACAGCGCGCATGCACGGGTCGAGGAGCTGAAGCAGGAGATAATCGCTGGGCGCATCAAGGTACCCAGCACTCGATGACCAGCGGCCCCGCGTCGACCAGCGACGCCGCTTCGCGGCAGACCGCACTCATCCCGGCGATCAGGCTGGCCGGCATCGACAAATCGTTCGGCGCAATTCGGGCGAACCGAGGCGCGTCCCTCGAGGTCATCCGGGGCGAGATCCACGCCCTCGTCGGAGAGAACGGCGCCGGTAAATCGACATTGATGCGGATACTCGGCGGACTGACGAAGCCAGACGCCGGTCGTGTCCAGGTGAACGACCGCGACGTCACGGGCTGGTCGACTAGCGACGCGATCGCGGCTGGAATCGGTATTGTCCACCAGCACTTCATGCTCGTGCCGACACTGAGCGTGGCGGAGAATCTGGTGCTGGGATCCGAGCCCAGGACCCGCCTCTTCGTTCTGGATCGGCATCGCGCTGCCGACGACGTCCGTAAGCTGTCCAACGAGACGGGACTCGTCATCACGCCGGACAGGCTGGTTTCCGATCTCTCGGTAGGCGAGGCTCAACGGGTCGAGATCCTGAAGATTCTCTACCGCGGCGCAAAGATCCTCGTGCTCGATGAGCCAACCGCCGTGCTCTCGCCGCCCGAAGTGAAGGAGCTGTGGGCAGTTCTCCGAAGACTACGCGACAACGGCGCGACGATCGTGCTGATCACGCACCGACTCGACGAAGTCGCGGATCTATCAGATACGATCACGGTGATGCGCGCCGGTGAAACGGTCGCGCGCATCAAGACGTCCGAGACGACGCCGGCGGAGATCGCCCGTGCCATGGTTGGGCGTGAGGTCTCGCTCTCGGCGGGTAAGCGGGTTCAGCCGCTCGCTCGTCCAGCCACCGCGCAGCCCGATCAGGGACTGGAAGTCAGAAATCTCAGTGTCACCAACGCGCGCGGGGTCCGGGCCGTCGACGGTGTGAGCTTCAGCATCAAACCGGGCGAGATACTCGGTATCGCCGGCGTCGAGGGCAACGGTCAAACCGAGCTGGTCGAAGCACTCGCCGGATTGAGACCCGTGTTCAGCGGCGACATCCTGATCGACGGCGTCGACATCACCCGGCGCCCGGTTGCCGCCCGCCAGGATGCCGGATTGTCCCACATCCCCGAAGACAGACATCGCCGTGGACTCATCCTCGAGTACACAGTGGCGGACAACCTGATACTCGGTGTCCAGAAGTATTTCGCGAAGAGAGGTCTGCTCGATAGGGATCGTGTCATGGAGAACGCGCTGCAGGAGATCTCCGCCTTCGACATCAGACCGGCGAATCCTCTTCTCGCCGCGCGCGCCCTTTCCGGCGGCAATCAGCAGAAAGTCGTCGTTGCCCGGGAGATGGGGCGCAGCTTCTCCGTTCTTCTCGCATCGCAGCCTACTCGTGGCGTCGACGTCGGCGCGATCGAATTCATTCATCAGCAGCTTCTGGATGCGCGCTCGACGGGCAAGGCGATTCTGCTGGTGAGCGCCGAGCTGAATGAAGTGCTCGCGCTATCGGATCGAGTGGCCGTGATGTACCGCGGCAAGTTCTCGACGGTGCTCGCTGCATCGGAAGCAAGTGAGGAAGTGCTCGGCGAATACATGATCGGCACCAAGAAAGGAACCGCTGCGTGACGGCTTCGCCGGCGGCCACCGACACCATGCCGACATTTGCAGCAACACCGTGGCGTGAGCGCGCGGAAGAAGCGCTGATTCCGCCACTCGTCGCACTTCTCGTCGCTCTCATTTGTGGCGACCTGCTGATCCTGAGTTACGGGCAATCACCCGCTGTCGTGTACCGCTTGCTGCTGGAAGGGACCTGGGGAAACGCGTACGGATTCGGCCAGGTACTCTACAAGGCGACGACGCTGGCATTTACGGGACTCGCCGTCTCGTTCGGACTTCGCGCTGGACTGTTCAACATTGGAGGCGAAAGCCAGCTCGCGGCGGGTGGGTTCGCCGCTGCACTCATGGGCCTAGTGCTTCCCGGTGGAACGCCGCTCGCGATTGCGCTCGTTCTCTGCATGGCCGCGGCTGGCTGCGCCGGCGGCGCAGTCGGTGCCGTACCGGCTTACCTCAAAACAAGATTTGGCGCGCACGAAGTGATCGTGACGATCATGCTCAACTTCATCGTGCTCGCTCTCCTCAACTGGTTCATCGCCGGCCACCTGCACGTTCCCGAGACGCTGCACACCCCTGAGATCCACGCCGGGGTGCTGCCCCGTCTCGCGGACCTCGATCCGAGATTCCACGGCTCCGCCGCGAATCTCGGGCTCCTCGTCGCACTGATCGTCGCGGTGGCTGTCTGGTTCTATCTCTTTCGCGCGCGCGGTGGATACGAGCTGCGGGCGGTCGGACTGCAGCCCGAAGCAGCGGAGTACGGTGGTATCAACGTCGGAAGGGTCTGGATGAAGGCGCTCACGTTTTCCGGTGCCATCGCCGGAATGGGCGGGATCAACTACGTGCTCGGCTACAAGCACTACTATGAGGATGGGTTCGCTAGCGGCGCCGGCTTCATGGGAATCGCCGTCGCGCTGGTGGGCAGAAACCATCCATTCGGTGTCCTGCTGGCCGCTTTTTTCTTCGCGACGCTTTCGCAGGGCGGTCTCGCCATTCACGCCTTCGTCCCAAAGCAGATGATGGACGTGCTGCAGGGCGTCGTCATCATTGCCGTCGCCACGTCTGTGCCTGAAGTGCGGCGCGTGCTGCGAAGCGCGCGCAGAAGGAGCGACGCGTGAACCCGGTTTCGTTCCTCATGCAGATGATCCGCATCGCGATTCCTTATCTCTTCGCGGCGAGCGGCGGAGTCGTGGCGGAGCGGTCGGGCATCGTGAGCCTCACGCTGGAAGGGTTTATGTTGGGCGGCGCGTTCGCGGCGGTCGTCGGCACACATTACTCGGGAAGTCCGTGGGTTGGCGTTCTGAGCGGGATGTTGGGCGGTCTATTCTTCGCTGCCATCCATGCGATTACCACGATTCGCTACCGAGCCGACCAGGTCGTGGTTGGCGTGGCGATAAACCTTCTCGCAATTGGCGTGACGCGCTTTTTTCTCAAGCTCTTCTTCGCCAGCTCCTCGAATTCTCCGAGAGTCACTGGCTTCGGCGGCAACATCAAAGCTGGCGGATTCGACAACCCTCTTCTCTGGCTCGGACTGCTGGCTGCCCCTGCGGTTGCATTCGTGATTTATCGAACACCGTTCGGCTTGCGTGTCCGCGCAGCCGGCGAGCATCCACAGGCGGCCGAGAGCGTTGGAGTGAGCGTAAAGCGAGTCAGATATCTCGCGGTCGCCATTTCTGGAATTCTCGCGGGACTCGGCGGCGTTTATCTCGCGCTCGATCAGCACCAGTTCACGGATCAAATGACGGCCGGCCGCGGATTCATCGCAATTTCCGCGGTGATATTCGGACGCTGGAACCCGATCCGTGCCGCGCTAGCGTGCCTGCTTTTCGCCGCCGCAGAGACGCTTCAGATACAATTACAGGGAAATCACGCGATTCCTTCCCAGTTCATCGAAATGATTCCTTACATCCTCGTCATCATCGCCCTCGCGGGCGTCGTCGGCAAAGCCGTTCCTCCCGCCGCGCTCGGCAAGGCGGAAGACTAGATGGCGTCGCCTATGCGCAGCGGAGCCTCGTCGGTAGGCGGACGCATGTCGAAGTTCGCGAGCGGCAAGCTGTTCGTGCTCATCATCACGAACTTCGTGGACATGGTGGGAGTTCTGATGATCATCCCGCTCATGCCGTTTTACGCCCGCGAGATGGGCGGCGGCGCGCTGATAGTCGTGATCCTGATGGGTGCGTTCACTGCAGCACAGCTGATCAGCGCGCCATTCTGGGGAAGATTCTCCGATCGATACGGGAGACGACCGGCTCTTCTCGTCGGGCTCACCGCCTCGTGCATCGCTTACATCGTGTTCGCCTATGCCGGCTCGATCTGGTTGTTGCTGCTGTCGCGGGTAGTTCAAGGTGCCGGTGGCGGAACAGTGGGAGTCATCCAGGCGTACGTGGCCGATTCTGTCGAGCCCGACAGTCGCGCAAAAGCCCTTGGCTGGCTTTCGGCGGCGACGAATGTCGGCGTCGCGATCGGGCCGGCGATCGGCGGGATGGCGCTCAGGTTTGGCCGAAGCGGTCCCGGTCTGGCAGCGGCGAGTCTGTGTCTCGTGAACATCTTCTTCGCCTGGAAGTTTCTGCGCGAGTCGCGGGACATGACCGAAGCGCACGTCGCAAAGCCGCGCACCTCTCGAGCGGTGATTGCGTATGTGATCACCCACGCGAGCGAGCCGGCACCGCGACTCATCTGGATCTACGCGATAGCGATGGGTGCCTTCTCTGGATTGATGGGAATCCTTGCGCTGTTTCTTGCCGACAGATTTGGCGTGAGCAAGGGCAACATCTGGATCTTCTACACTTATGTCGGCGTGATCTCGGTCGTCACGCGCGCGGGAATTCTGGGCAAGATGGTGGACCGATACGGGGAGGCGCAGCTCTCGAGGGTTGGACTCGCTCTTCTCGCGACCGGATTGGCCACGCTTCCTCTTGCGCGTGGCTACCCGATGCTCGCGGTTGCTGTCGCCCTGATTCCGCTCGGTACTGCATTCACGTTCCCGTGCGTGACGTCGATGTTGTCACGCGTGATCTCCAGCAGAGAGCGCGGGCTGTACATGGGAGTGCAGCAGACGTTCGGCGGGTTGTCGCGGGTGATCATCCCGCTGTGGGCCGGATTTTCCTACGACCACTTCGGGAAAACGGTCCCTCTGTTCACGTCGGCGGCACTGGTGCTGGGAACGATCATCCTCGGCTACGGCATCGACGACGGCAGAAAAGCAGCCGTGCCCGTCACGTCTCCCTAGGGAAGCTCGCGGACAGCTTCTTCAACTTCGAGTGCGTGCCCGGGCACCTTGACCTTCGGGAAGATTCGAACGACGCGTCCCTTCCTGTCGATGATCATCGTAGTGCGTTCGATCCCCATGTACTTTCTCCCGTACATGGATTTCTCCTTCCAGACACCGAACAGGTCGGCGACCTTGTGACCCTCATCTGAAAGGAGGCGAAACGGCAGCTGGTATTTCTGCTTGAACTTGCGGTGCGACTCTATGCCGTCCGGGCTTACTCCGATCACCTCCGCATCGAACTTCCCGAACCGTGGGAACGCGTCGCGGAAATCACACGCTTCCTTTGTGCACCCAGAGGTGTCGTCCTTGGGATAGAAAAAGAGGACGACGTTCTTTCCAGCAAGAGAATCGCGACTTACGGTCGTCCCGTCGTCGGCCTCGA
>JAXDME010000033.1:0-4348 GCA_034666285.1 Gemmatimonadaceae bacterium
CACCAACGACTATAAGCGAAAATGCTCTGAACTTCATTTGCGAATCCGTGTGTTGAGGTTGACCAGCGGTTGAGGTCATTTCTATTGTCGAGCGAATGAGATGCTGCCGCCTACGTAGAATGAGCGATTGAACAGACTTCGAACCGGAATGCGCTGCGTATAATCGGCGTTGTACCGATACTCGTAGACGTTTACCCGGTCGAAGAGGTTGTTGACCGAAGCGAATAGGACCAGATAGGACTGCGGCGACAACGGTGTGAAACGACTCAGCGAGAGATCAACTCGCTGGAGCGGAGTCAGGCGCTCGGAGAATGGCGCAGCATAACGCGGGATCCATAGCTGCCGCGTCTCATCGAATGAGGCTCCAGTGACCAGCGTGTACGGCTTGCCTGTCGCATAGCGAAAGGCGCCGCTCGCGTTCCAGCCCGTTCCGAAGTTCCTTTCGGCGACGACGGTGAGAGAGTGTGTTACGTCGAACGGTGCACGCGCCAGAACGCCGGTCGTGGGGTCAGTTCTCCGGGCATCGACAAAACTGTAAGACACTCGACCGCCGATTACTCCGGGGACCGCTCCCTTGAGAAAAAGATCCGCCCCTCGGCTGTTCCCGCGTCCGTCGCCGACCACAACTCGGTCGAGCGACAGCTGCGCCAGATCCCGATACTGTTTGTCGTAGAGCTCGAGTCGAGCGATGTTGGCGTCGTCGCCGAGCTGCGCGCCCACCACAGCCTGACGCGCGGACATCGGCGCCAGTCGAGGGTGCCCCAAAACCGAATCGAAGTAGAGGGGATCTGAAACCTGGTGATAGATCCCCCACGCTGATGTGACCGTAGCATTGCTTCCCACTCGAACTGCCGCCGAAATGCGTGGGTCCACGGTTCGAGTACCCGTGAAAGAAGAGCGATCACTCCGCACACCGGTCACGAGCCGCAGGCTGTTCACGGGCTGAAAGTCCGATTCGACGAACAACCCACTCCTGTCTCCTGCCGTCTTCGAATCGAATTTCGTCAGTGCGACGCTCGGCACTCTGCCGACGAAACCGGCGGTCCTCCGTTCCGCATCGCCGCCCGCGCGCAGCGTGAGAGCATTTGCGGCGCTCCAAGCTGCCTGCGCGAAGATCTGCGTCGAGCGCTCGATGTCTCTCAGAGTAAAACCGCCAAACTCTTCGGCACGGTCTGTCTTTGCATGTGAGATACTGACCGTTGGCGCGACCGCACCGAAGAGATCCTTCCAACCCGCTTGATACATAGAGTTGCGGGAATCGGCCGAATATCCACCCGACGTGGAAGGATCGCTTGGCTCGATCCCAAGCGCGCTCCGCCGGACGATGCCGAACGATTTGACCTCGGCGGTTGGCCGGTACTTCCAGATGACGCTTCCGCTGAAGTCAGTTCCGTTGGGCGCGGGCGAATATGAACGAGTGGCGCCGTTCAATCTGAACAGCGGCCTCGTGTCGCTTTTCGTAGCGGTAGCATGGGCTCCGACACCGTGAGGAAGTGCGAGGCTGAGTCCGGCGGATACGGCGGCGAGTCCGGCCGTTCCCGCAATGGATGTTTGAGTCGGTCGCCCCTGTGTGCGGAGGTCAGCCACACCCGAGAGGACATTGCCATACCGTGCGCCGAACCCACCCGAGGAGAAGAAGATCCCATCGAGCAGGAAAGGATTTACTGTGACGGTGTAGTTGCCGGTCGGCGTTTCGTAATTGTAGGGCTCGATCATGACGACGTCGTTGAGGAGGACGCGTGTCTCGCCGACATCGCCGCCGCGGACGAACAATCCAGTGCCCTCGTCGACGTTCTGAACACCCGGCAGCGTCTGAATTGCGCGCGCGATGTCTGCTGTAGCTCCTGGCGTCGATGCCACCTGAATCGCGTTCAGCACAGCGCCACGCTCGGACCCCGCCGTGTACGCTCCGGCGACAACAGTTATTGGAATGAGGACAGGGGCCTGTTTCGCGAGAGCAACCTGAACCGAGTCGCCACTTGCCGTGTCGAGCATCAACCGGGTGGGGACAAATCCGATTCGTCGCGCGACGAGGGTTGCCGACCCTCTTTGCGCGGTGCGGATGGTGAAATGCCCGGCGGAGTCTGTAGTGGCTCCCTCAAGCGTTTCGAGCAGAAAGACGTCCGCACCGTTTATTGGCGATCGATCGTTCGCACGAACGGTCCCGCGAACTAACCGCACGCTGTCAGCAGACTGCGCGCCCACGATGTTGGACGCCACTGCAACAAATACGGCGACGAGCATGCCCGCGAGAAGAGATCGAGTCATGCTGCAACGTACGACTCGTTATATCACAGAGCTTCAGTCTTTCGGTGAACTGTCGCGGCGACTCGGTAAGTGGTCATTGCCGGCGTCGGGTTCGCGAAAATGCCGGCCTCACGACGCCCGACCCGCTTGAGTCGCGGGGGCGATCTCGACGAGCTTACCCGTTTTCACGTCGTAGATGTACCCGTAGATGGGGATGTTTTTCGGCACGAGCGGATGTCTTCGAATGCGTGAGACATCATCGACAACGGCTTTAGACGCGTCCGAGATCGTGAGCCAGTCGACAAACTGACCTTCCGCCGAGCCTGGCCCTTTTCCGACGTCGCGAAATCCTTGCGGACTGAGCTCCGCTGTCTCCAGGCTCTGGGCGAGGAGGTCACGCATCACCGTATCGGTGAAGAACTCCATTCCGCAATTGGTATGGTGGATCACGAACCACTCGCGCGTACCAAGAAGCTTGTACGAGATCACCAGCGACCGAATGGCGTCGTCGCTCGCGCGTCCGCCCGCGTTGCGGATGACGTGTGCGTCACCTTCGCGAAGCCCAGCGAACTTGGCCGGGTCCAGTCGCGCGTCCATGCAGGTGAGAATCGCGAAGCGGCGAGCCGGCGGAAGTGCCAGCTCGCCCTTCGGGCCGAACGATGCGGCGTAGTTCGCATTTGCGGAGAGAACTTCTGTAAGCGCGCTTGACATGAGTACTCCTGAGCGAGTGATGAAAACAAAAAATGCCCCGGACGGCGTCCGGGGCATTAGCGAAAGCAGATCAATTGATCGGTCGCTTCAACACCGGCCTCTGGTTGGGCAGGAACAGGCGCACGGGTTACAGCGCGCGATGAGGGCGAGCGACGAGTAGTTAGCGGTGATCATGACTCGAGGATACGAACGGACGTCAGGGGTGTCAATAGCCACGCGGTGTAGCCTCCAGTTGTATTGTTGGCATTGACGCGACTCCGGGGCGTCAGCATCCTAATGCTCCCAACATGCGGAGACACCGTGCACTCTCGCTCCACGAACCTATTGTACTTGCCTCATTTGATCATCGGGCTGGCAGTGTCAGTCCTCGCCTCGCCGGTTGCATTACGTGCTCAGGTCACTTCGGCGGTCGCTGCCCCGGCGCTGTCGCCCGAGCTTCAGGCGGCGCGAACCTATTTGTCGAAATACAGCGACCCATTTGTCGCGATTAGAGACGGATACTTCTCGACGCTGGCCTGTATGGATTTTCCAACCGGAATGACCGATGGCTCCGTCGAGTACCCACCGGGCGCGATGGGCGTTCATTTTCTGAACGCCGCGAACATCGGTCCGAAGCTCGACCCAACCAAGCCACAGGTTCTCATTTATGAGCCGGTAGCAGGCAAGCTGGTGCTAGCGGGAGCGGAATGGTTCGTCCCGGTGCAGGCGGCCGGCGGCGTAGTACCGACCATCTTCGGTCAAACGCTCGCGGGTCCCATGGACGGACACGAGCCGATCATGCCAGCAACCCTTCGACACTATGACTTGCACGTGTGGCTGTGGAAGGACAATCCGCGCGGTATGTTCACCTCGACCAATGCGGCTTTGAAATGCTCACCAGGCTCGCCCTATACGATTGCGGCTGGAGCACACCACCAGCACTAAATCCGTCGTTACAAGATGAGCTGATCACGCGCCTGCACGACCCAATTGTGCAGGCGCGTTCTGATTTTTCGAATACTTCGCGGTCCATTGAGTAGATTGAGTCATGACATCAAAGACCAAAGCGCCGAAAGAATTCCAGTTCGTGGACGGCGGGCGCACCTTCTTCTGTTCGGTAGAAGTGCCGCGCCAGGCCGGTATGCAGCCATGGTGGTGGTTCCGCCTGGACACCAGCGAGAGCACACGCTACGCGCCCTTCGAAGCGGCGGCGACCGACACTCAGCAGTCGGTTCAGGCTCGAATCATCGAGTACTACGCCGCGCTACTTGCAACCGAGGCGCGTCCGGCGTACCAGAGGCCAGCGTGGAAGAAGCCGAAGCCTGCTGCTCCCACCCCCGAGGTCGTTCCAACGACCTAGTCGGCTGAGATCCGGGCACCTCTCCGGATCTCTGTCACCTCGGGATTCAGG